>NZ_JBEXGE010000023.1:0-119872 GCF_040607155.1 Micromonospora sp. NPDC005324
TGGGCCACCCCAGGTGAGAAGATGACCCAGCTCCTGGGTGTTGCAACCACCGGTTGAGCCCGCCGCGCTAACGGAAAGTGTCCAAGATCTGCGGGAGTTCCCATCCCGTTCGCGCCAACCCGGGTGCCAGCGCATCCCGTCACTCCGCCTGACTCGGACGCCCCGCAGCGGTCAAGCTGATCGAGGAGGCGTGCGGGGAGCGGATCGCCCTGGTCGAGCACCGCTCCGACCTCACCTACTGGACCGCGCACGTCCGCCCCACCGACTGAGATGGGTCGTCACGCGTCGTAGTCGACGGTGAGCTTGTCGGTGGTCGGGCTGGACTGGCAGGTCAGCACATAGCCGGCCGCCAGCTCGTCGGGCTCCAGCGCGTAGTTGCGGGCCATCGTGACAGCGCCGTCGACGACCTTTGCCTTGCAGGTCGAACAGACGCCACCCTTGCAGGCGTAGGGCAGCTCGCCCCGCACCTTCAGCGCGGCGTCCAGCACCCGTTCCTCGCGACCCATCGTGAAGCTCGACGACCGGCCGTCCAGCACGATCGTCACCTCCGCCCCGGCGCCCGCCTGGTCGACGGGTCGGCGCACCGGCTCCGGCGGCGTGTCGACGTGGAACAGCTCGGTGTGCACCGCCGACTCGGGCAGCCCGCGTGCGGTCAGCACGTCCCGAACGTCGACCACCATGCCGTACGGGCCGCAGAGGAACCACTCCTCGATCAGGTCGCCCGGCACGATGGTGCCCAGCAACCGGCCCAGCCGCTCGGCGTCGATCCGACCAGAAAGCAGCGGCGACTCGCTCTGCTCTCGGGAGAGGACGTGCACCAGGTGCAGCCGGGTGGGGTGGCGGTCCTTCAGGTCGGCCAACTCCTCGGCGAACATCACCGTGTTCGCCGTGCGGTTGCCGTACACCAGCGTGAAGGTGCTGGCCGGCTCGACGGCCAGGGCGGTCGCGACCAGCCCGAGCACCGGGGTGATGCCGGAGCCGGCGACGACCGCGCCGTAGTGCCGCACCCGGTCCGGCGCGAACGCCGTGGTGAAGGTGCCCAGCGGCGGCAGCACCTCGACGGTGTCGCCACCGCGCAGCGCCCCGCAGGCGAACGCCGAGAAGGCGCCGCCGGGGATCTCGCGCACCCCGATCCGCAACCGGCCGTGCCGGGCCAGGTCGTCGGGGGTGGAGCAGATCGAGTACGACCGGCGCACGTCCGCGCCGTCCGCACCAGCTGAGCTGGTAGGCCCGGCTCCGCCGGGAAGACGGACCGTGAGGTGCTGGCCGGCGCGGAACGCGAAGGTCTCCCGCAGTTCCTCGGGTACGGCGAAGGTCACCGCCACGGAGTCGTCGGTGAGCCGGTCGACGGCGGCGACGGACAACGGGTGGAAGACCGGCCGGCGGCGAACCGGGCGGGTGATGGTGACAGTCACAGCGCCTTCAGGTGGTCGAAGGGTTCGGAGCAGGAACGGCACCGCCACAGGGCCTTGCACGCTGTGGAGCCGAACCGGCTGACCTGCTCGGTCTCCGGCGAGCCGCACTGCGGGCAGCGGACCGCGAGCGTCAGCGACACGACGCCGGCGGCGGGCACCGGGGCCGGCGGGGCGATCCCGGCGGCGGCGAGCTTGGCCCGCCCACCCTCGGAGATCCAGTCGGTGCTCCACGGTGGGCTGTAGACGGTCCGGACTTCCGCCTCCGGGTGGCCGGCGGCGGTGAGCGCGCGGCGGATGTCGGCCCGGATCACGTCCATCGCCGGGCAGCCGGTGTAGGTCGGGGTGATGGTGACGGTGACCCGGCCGCTGGCCGGATCCTCCTCGACCGCCCGCAGGATGCCCAGCTCGTCGATGGTGATGACCCGGATCTCCGGGTCCACGACGCTCGCGGCGGCCTCCCTCGCGTCACTCACCAGTGCGCTCCGGGGTGGGCGCGGTGCAGCACCTGCATCTCGGCGAGCAGGTAGGCCAGGTGCTCGGTGTGCACACCGGCCCGCCCACCAGCGGGGGCCCAGGCGCCCTCCGGCTGGGTGAGCGTCGCCTCGGCCAGCACCGGGCCGACGACCTCGTCGAACGCCGGCCGCAGGGCGGCCGGGTCGACCGGCGCCGCCGGGTCCGCGGCGAACAGCTCGTGGGTGTACGGCCACACCTGGTCGACGGCCGCCTGCATCCGGCGGTGCGACTCCTCGGTGCCGTCACCGAGCCGCTTCACCCACAGCGCGCCGTGGTCCAGGTGGTACGCCGACTCCTTGCGCGCCTTCGCGCCGATCGCGGCCAACCGCTCGTCCGCGCAGCCGACCAGCGCCGTGTACAACGGCAGTTGGTACGCCGACAGGAAGAACAGCTTCGCCATCGTCACCGCGAAGTCGTCGTTGGGCAGCTCGACCAGTAGCGCGTTGCGGAACTCGCGGTCGTCGCGCAGGTACGCCAGCGCGTCCTCGTCGCGGCCGGCGCTCTCCAGCTCGCCCGCGTACGACAGCAGCAGGCGCGCCGCGCCGAGCTGGTCGAGGGCGATGTTGGCCAGCGCGATGTCCTCTTCCATCTCCGGCGCGCGGGTGGTCCACTCGGCCAGCCGCTGGGCCGCGATCAACGCGTCGTCGGCGAGAGCGAGGGTGAAGTCGAAGGGCCCGTTCACGCTGTCACCCCGCTGCGCTCGGCGGCGGCGCGAAGCGCCACGTTGCTGTGCTGGCTGGTTCGCTCGCTCACAGGTGGGCCACCCCGTCCGGCACCTCGTAGAAGGTGGGGTGGCGGTAGACCTTGTCGGCGGCCGGGTCGAAGAAGGCGTCCTTCTCGTCCGGGCTTGACGCGGTGATCGCACCGGCCGGCACCACCCAGATCGACACGCCCTCCTGGCGGCGGGTGTAGAGGTCGCGGGCGTTACGCAGGGCAAGCTCGGCGTCGGGGGCGTGCAGGCTGCCGACGTGGGTGTGCGACAGCCCGCGCCGGGCCCGCACGAAGACCTCCCACAGAGGCGAAGGATTCGTCCTGCTGGGTTGCTCGGCTTGCTCGCTGTGCTCGCTCACGCTGCGACCGTCTCCTTCTGTCCCGCACGCTTCGCGGCGTACGCCGCAGCGGCCTCGCGTACCCAGTTGCCGTCGGCGTGCGCGGCACGGCGGTGGGCCATCCGCTCCCGGTTGCACGGCCCGTTGCCGGAGATCACCTGCATCAGCTCGTCATAGTCCGGCTGGGTGTAGTCGTACGCCTGCCGCTCGTCGTTCCAGCTCAGGTCCTCGTCGGGGATGCGCAGCCCGAGGATCTCGGCCTGCTGGACGCACATGTCGACGAAGCGTTGACGCAGGTCATCGTTCGAGAAGCGCTTGATCTTCCAGGCCATCGACTGGGCGGAGTGCGTGGAGTCGCCGTCCGGCGGGCCGAACATGGCCAGCGACGGGTACCACCAGCGGTCCACAGCGTCCTGGGCCATCGCCTGCTGCGCGGGGGTGCCGTGCGCCAGGGTGTGCAGGATCTCGTAACCCTGCCGCTGGTGGAACGACTCCTCCTTGCAGACCCGGATCATCGCGCGGGCGTACGGGCCGTAGGAGCAGCGGCAGAGCGGCACCTGGTTGACGATCGCCGCGCCGTCCACCAGCCAGCCGATGGCACCAACGTCGGCCCAGCTCAGGGTGGGGTAGTTGAAGATGGAGCTGTACTTCTGGCGGCCGTCGAGCAGCAGTTGGACCAGTTCGTCGCGGCTGATGCCGAGGGTCTCGGCGGCGGCGTAGAGGTAGAGGCCGTGACCCGCCTCGTCCTGCACCTTGGCCAGCAGGATCGCCTTGCGCTTGAGCGACGGCGCCCGACTGATCCAGTTGCCTTCCGGCTGCATGCCGATGATCTCGGAGTGGGCGTGCTGGGCGATCTGCCGGATCAGCGTCCGCCGGTACGCGTCGGGCATCCAGTCGCGGGGCTCGATCTTCTGCTCGGCGTCGACCACCTCGGTGAAGTACGCCGCCAGGTCCTCGTCCGGCGCGGGGCCGCCACGCCGCCCGCGCGCTGCCGCTGCCCGCAGCTCGGCCTCGGCGGCCTCGACCTCGCCCAGCAAACCGCCGGGCGCCTCGTCGGGAGCGCCGTTCGGGGCGGAGAAGTCGTTGCCATACATGAGGCTAAGTGTTACAGCTTGCGCCGCGTTGCACCAGGGGGTGTAACAGGAATCCGAGCATCCCATCTGTGAGCGGATGAGCGCTTTGCGCTACCTGGGCGCCGTTATATCGCCGTGACTTAGGCCACGAAACAAAGGTGAATCACTGCAAAAACCTCATACCGGCCCCATATCCCGCCTTTATCGCAGGTTGCCTGGTGTCGAACCCTGGCGGTCTCCCGGTCCGGACGTAGACTTCTGCCGGACAACCGATCGGCTGCCGACATCGACATCTCCACAGAGGCCACCTCCCCCGGCCTCGGCGATCGCACCCGATTCGTCCCGACGACAAGCCGGTCCCCCCGGCCCTGACACCTGGAGTTCACCCACTCATGCGATCTCGCGTGACCCTGGTGCTCGCCGTCACGGCGGTCGTGCTCGGCGGCGTCCTACTGGTCCCCACCGCGTACGCCCGACTCGCCAGCGACGACAGCGGCGGAGGCGGCGGAGTAGGCACGTCGAGCGTCGCCGCTCCCGCGCCCACCCCACCACCGCCGCCCACCCTGGCCGACGGCCCGGTGTCGGTGAGCTTCCAGGGTGAGTTCTTCTCGTGGGCTCTGCTGGACCGGAAGACGGGCACGATCTCCGGGTCGCCGAACATGACAGCGACCAGCTCCACCGAATCGATGATCAAGGCATGGATCGTCTCCGACTACCTGCGACAGCTCGGCGCCAAGGAGCCGTCCGCAGCAATGAAGGAGATGGCTCGACTCGCCATCGTCGACAGCAACGACGGGGCGGCCAACAAGGTCTACGCCGCCGCGGGTGGCTCCTACAAGGCCTCGACCAGCAGCATCCCCGACCCGGTGATCCAGCGGGCGATCAAGATCTGCGGGCTGACCGACACCAAGCGCGGCAACGTCAAGCCGTACACCGGCTTCTGGAGCTTCACCCGGATGTCCCCCCGCGACGCGGTCCGGGTCGGCGACTGCATCGCCGACGGTAAGGCCGCCGGCCCGAAGTGGACCAAGTGGGTGCTGGACCAGATGAGCAAGGTCAAGGGCACCACCGCGGCCAAGGACCAGCGGCCCTCGTCCGGCGGCGGCCGCTGGGGGATCATCGACGGCCTACCGAAGTCGATCACCGCTCAGGGCCCGGTCAGCATCAAGAACGGTTGGACCCCCATCTACGGCGACGGCGACTGGCACGTCAACTGCCTCGCCGTCACCAGCAAGTGGAGCCTCGCGGTGATGCTGCGCTACCCGATCAGGACCGGTCTGGACTACGGCGCGAAGGTCTGCGCCAGTGTGGCCACCCAACTGGTCACCCCGCAGCCGGGCGCCGCGCTGAAGGTGCCGCAGCAGCCGGTCGGAAAGCTCTGATGGCCGGCAACCGTCGGGTCGTCCGGCGCAACGGCGGCGAGGCCTCACCGGTTCGGCTGATCGCCGTCGCGGTCATCCTCATCGGGTTGGTCCTGGTGTCGCTGCGGCTGCTGCCCGGGTCGCCGTTCGAGTCGGCCGCCGCGGCCAAGTGGGGTGACGCGGGCTCCAGCGCCAGCGACCGCCCCACCGGCGCCGGCACCGACCGCAGCGCCCGCAAGCCGTCCTCGCCGTCACCGAGCCCCAGCCCGTCGCTGGAGCCGCTGCCCTTCGTGGCCAAGGATCTCAATCTGGACATCGAGGGCTGGTACTCCTGGAGCGTCCTCGACCGCCGAACCGGGAAGATCATCGGTTCGAAGAACATGGGCGAGACCAGCACGACCGCCTCGATGATCAAGGCCTGGATCGTCGCCGACTACCTGCGTCGCGCGGCCGACGCCGGCCAGACCCCGAGCGACGCGAAGCTCGCCGACGCTACGCGGATCATCCGGGACAGCGACAACACCCGGGCCGAACAGTTCTACAACCAGGTTGACCGGGACGCCTCGATCAAGCGGCTCATCTCCATGTGCAAGCTGACCGACAGCAGCGTCGCCCCCGACGGCGGCTGGAGCCGGACGGCTCTCTCCCCCCGGGACACCGCCCGGATGGGCAACTGCATCGTCACCGGCACCGCCGCCGGGCCGAAGTGGACCAAGTGGCTGCTCAACGAGATGAAGCAGGTTCGCGGTGCTGGCGACTTCGGTATCCGCAAGGCCTTCCCGGCCGCCGAGCAGAAGACGATCGCCATCAAGAACGGGTGGATCGACCGGACCAAGGAGCAGGAGATGCACATCAACTGCCTGGCCATCGGCGACACCTGGACGATGGGCGTGATGGTCAAGTACCCGATCAACATGGGCTACGACTACGGCATGAAGAACTGCGAGAAGATCACCGAAGCGCTGCTCCGCCCCGGCACCTGAGCCGGTCAGCCGGCGAAGAACTCCGGGCCGCCGTCCGGCAGCGCCGGGGCCTCGCCGATGGCGGCGGCCCGTCGGGCCCACTCGCGCAGCCCGGCGACCTGCCGGTCGCCGAGGGAGAAGTCGAGGGTCCGGAAGTACGTGGCCAGCGTCTCCGCGTCGAAGGTCTCCCAGCGGGCCGCCGCCTCGGCGACCTGGTCCAGCTCCGCCAGGCAGAGGTCCCGCGAGCGCAGGAATGCCTCGTGCACCTCCTTGACCAGGCCCGGGTGGGCGGCGGCGAAGTCCCGGCGGACCGCCCAGACGGCGAAGACCATCGGCAGCCCGGTCCACTCCCGCCACGCCTGCCCGAGGTCGGTGACAGTGAGGCCCCTCTGCGGCGCCTCGTAGTACGCCCGCAGCGCCACGTCACCGATCAGCACGGCGGCGTCGGCCTCCAGCAGCATCTGGGTCAGATCCGGCGGGCAGCGGAAGTACTCGGGCCGCACGTTGTACTGCTCGGCGAGCAGCAGCTGCGCCAGCATCACCCCGGTCCGCGAGGTCGAGCCGAGCGCCACCCGAGCGCCATCCAGCTCGGCGAGCGGCCGGGTGGAGACCATGTTGACCGAGAGCACCGGCCCGTCGCTGCCCACCGCCAGGTCCGGCAGGAGCAGCAGCTCGTCGGCGTGCTTCAGGTACTCCAACAGCGTGATCGGGCCGATGTCGAGGTCGCTGGCGACCAGCGCCGCGCTCAACCGGTCCGGCGAGTCCTTGTGCAGGTCGACGTCGAGCAGGGCCCCGGAGCGCATCAGACCCCAGTAGATCGGCAGGCAGTTCAGGAACTGGATGTGCCCGACCCGCGGGCGTGCGATGCGCTCAGCCATGGCCCGACCGTATCCCCGGCGTCCGGCGCCGGCTCGGCGGGCCGCCCCGGAGTGGCCAAGCCCGCATGTGACGACCGTCGTACCGCGCGGGTCACGACCGGCACGAAGACCAGCACCACCAGCAGCCCGACCACACCGGCACCGGCGATCAGCGGCCGAGGCGGAACGACCACGAGCAACGCCCCACCGATCAGGAAGCCCGCCATCGAGCCACCCTGCACCGCCGCGCCGTAACTGGCGTACGCCCGGGCGCGCATCGCCTCCGGCACCCGCCGCGCGGTGAGCAGGTTGGCGAAGACGTTCTCGCCACCGTTGGCCGCACCACCCACCAGCCAGAGCGGCACCAACACACCTGCCGCCGGCACCGTCGCCGCCAGCAGCACCATCAGACTGCACACGGCCAGAGTGGCCAGCACCCCACGTACCAACGCGCCGTCGTCGTCGAGTCGCCTGGCAAGTCGTACGGCGAGCCAGGTCCCCGGCAGCATGCCGGCCATCCATGCGGCACTGACCAGTCCGTACGTGGTCGCCGAGCCCCCCAACGTCTCCCGGATGAAGAAGACCTCGATCACGTTGATGCCACCGATCGCCGCGATCACCACTGCGGTACTCACCACCATGACGAGCATCAGCGGATCGCGGCGCAGCCGCCACTCGATCTCCGTACCCCCAGGGGTTGGCACGCCGCCCGAGACGGCCGGGCTGCTCGCGGCGGGCGTCTGGCTGGCGGCGGCCCCGCTGCTCGCGGCGGGCCGCCGACCGCCGCGTCGGGTCCGCAGCAGCAGGCCCGCGACCACGAGCGCCAGGTAGGTCGCGGAGTCGAGGAGCAGCGGTACGCGGGTGCCGAACTGCCCCACCAGCAGGCCGGCCAGCACCGGGCCGCCGAGCGCACCGAGCGAGACGGCGGTCTGACTGATCGCGCTGGCCCGCGGCAGGTCGGCCGGGCGGACCATCTTCGGCAGCAGCGCGGCGAGGCAGGGTTGGGTCACCGCGAGCCCGCAGGCCAGCAGGGTGACGAGCCCGATCACCAGGACCGGTTGCTCGACGACGGCGAGCAGCGCGCAGATTGCGGCCTGCGCGAACCCGACGGTCACCAGCAGGGTACGACTGTCCGTCCGGTCGGCGAGTCGGCCCGCGAGTGGGGCGAGCACCACCAGGGGCAGGGTGGCGGCCAGCAGCAGCCCCGACACGGCCAGCCCGCCGGCACCGGCACCCTGTAGGGCCAGCGCCAGCGCTGTCGCGGCGAGGAAGTCGCCGCAGATCGTGGTGCCCCGAGCGGCGGCGACGAGCCAGACGTCCGACCAGCGCGATTCGTCAGTTGTGAAGGACATACTTCGAAAATAGTCCTTCACAACTGATTCATGCAAGCCTGACTATGCCAACGGCACCGTCCGGTACTGCACCGCGACAGTGCGCGCCCCCGGCGGCGGATCACCTTGCCGCCGCCGCGGGTGATACGGCCGGAGCAGCGCCAGCACCGCCTCGTTCAACTCGGCCAGCTCCTCCGCGGTGAGCAGCACCAGAGTGTCGGTGAACAGGGCGGTCTCGTACCACTCGGCCGGCTCGTCCCCGGCGCGCCGCAACCAGTCCCGGGTCCGCTCCATGGCCCGGACCGCATGGGCCTCCACCAGCGCCTGCTCGGCCGCACGCGCCTCAGGCCCGGCATCACGGCCCGCCTCGACCAGCACGCTCACACTCGGCACGCGCCACAGCCGCTCACGCGCGTCCCCCCGGCTCGGCGCGTGCTCGACCAGGCCGAACTTCGCCAGCGCGCGCAGGTGGTAACTGGTTGCGCTCGGCGACAGCCCGACGATCTCGGCACACTCGGTGGCGGTCCCACCGCTCGTGCGACTGTTCAGGTGCTCCATGATCGCGATCCGGGCCGGATGGGCCATCGCCCGCATCACCTGGGGGTCGCTGATCGTCATCCGGCGCGAATCGGAGCGGGCCTCGGTCATAGGCCCATGATCCCGCCAGGCCCCCCAACCTGCCATCACCCCCGCGTCCCCGGTGATCGACTCGGTTCCTGGAAATCGCGGCGTCGCGCCGTCCTGGACACCGCGACCTCATGAAAATTGAGTCGATCAACGGCACCCGACCGGGCAACACGCCGTCTCGGATGGGTGGTCGCGTCGGTAATTCGCTGGATACGGCGGGTTGGGGCGCGTAGGGTTGCAGCCCGCTTGACGGCCGAGGTGAGCTGCACCGGAACGGACGTCTTCGCGCCGGGCGGGCGGCCATCCGCCCCCGGACACGCGAGCGCGCAGCAGATGTGAACGATGGGACGTCAGCATGCCCGCACTTGACCTCGACCTCGACCTCGACGCGGACCTCGACGCCGAACGCGCACACCTCACCACCTCGCGGGCAGCGCTCGGTCGGATGCGGGAGCGGGCCGAGTCTCTCTTCGCCACCGGTGACCAGGTGGCCGGCGACGCGTACGCTGCCGAGACGCTCGGCCGCACCCTGGCCCGCCGGGTCGCCGAACTGGCCGACGACCCGACCACTCCGCTCTTCTTCGGCCGCCTCGACTTCGCCGGCGCCCCGAGCGCCAGCACCACCGACAGCGGCACCACGAACAGCGGCACCACGAGCGGCAGGCACACAGCCGGCAGGCCGACGAACGACCCGGCCGCACCCGACGGGAGCGGTGATCATTACGGGCGGCGGTATCACGTGGGGCGGCGGCATGTCACCGATGAGCGTGGCGAGCCGTTGGTGCTGGACTGGCGGGCGCCGGTCTCCCGCTCGTTCTACCGGGCCAGTGTGCGGGATCCGCAGGGGGTGGCGGTTCGGCGGCGGTTCGGGTTCAGCAATGGTCTGCTGACCAGCTTCGAGGATGAGCGGCTGGATCGGGGCGAAGAGCTCGGTACGACCAGTCGGATCCTCACCGCCGAGATCGAGCGTCCGCGCGTCGGGCCGATGCGGGACATCGTCGCCACGATTCAGCCGGAGCAGGACGAGCTGGTCCGGGCTGACCTCGCCGACTCGATCTGTGTGCAGGGCGCGCCGGGTACGGGGAAGACGGCGGTGGGTCTGCACCGGGCCGCGTACCTGCTCTATCTGCATCGGGAGCGGTTGCGGCGGGCGGGTGTGTTGATCGTCGGGCCGAACCGGGCGTTCCTGTCGTACATCGCGGCGGTGCTGCCGGCGCTCGGTGAGGTCGAGGTCGAGCAGGCCACGGTGGAAGAGTTGATCTCTCGGGTGGCGGTCCGGGCGGTCGAGGCGCCGACGGTGGCCGCGCTCAAACACGACGTACGGATGGCGAGCGTGTTGCGGCGCGCGGTGCAGGCGCAGATCGGCGCCCCGACCGAGTCGATCACCGTGTCGGACGGTTCGTTCCGCTGGCGGATCGGGGTGGAGCCGTTGCACCGGATCGTCGAGGAGACCCGCCGGGAGGGGCTGCCGTACGGCACGGGTCGGGAACGTGTCCAGGCGCGGGTGGTGAGTCTGCTGCAACGGCAGGCCGAGGCGCGGCGTGCGGAGTCGCCCAGCGATGCCTGGCTGCGTCGGATGAGCCGCTGCCGGCCGGTGCTCGATTTCCTGGACGCGGTCTGGCCGGCCCTCACCCCGGAAGGGCTGGTGCACGGCCTCCTCTCCGATCCGGACCGGCTCGCCGCCGCGGCCGACGGGCTGCTCAGCGACGCCGAGCAGGCGCAGCTCGTCTGGGCCAAGCCGGCCCGCACGCCGAAGGCCACCCGCTGGACCGCCGCCGACGCGGTGCTGATCGACGAGGCGACCGGGCTGCTGGAACGGCTCTCCGGGTTCGGGCACGTGGTGGTGGACGAGGCGCAGGATCTCTCGCCGATGCAGTGTCGGGCCATCGCACGGCGCAGCGAGCACGGCTCGGTCACGCTCCTCGGTGACCTCGCCCAGGGCACCGCCCCGTGGGCGGCGACGGACTGGAGGGAATCCCTCGCCCACCTGGGCAAGCCGGACGCGGTGGTGGTGCCGTTGACAGTCGGTTTCCGGGTGCCCGCCGCAGTCGTCGCATTCGCGAACCTGCTGCTCCCGGCGCTCGCTGTGGACGTACCGCCGGCCGAGTCGCTGCGCCACGACGGCGGCCTGGACGTGCGTACGGTGACCGACCTGACCTCGGCGACGGTGGCCGAGTCGCGCGCGGCGCTCGCCCACGACGGCTCCGTCGGTGTGATCGCCGCGGACGACGTGGTCGACGGTTTGCGCGCGGCGCTGGCCGAGGCCGGTGTCGAGACCGCGACCGCCGACGACGTGGCGGCCGCGGAGCGGGTCACGGTGGTGCCGGCGACGCTGGTCAAGGGCCTTGAGTACGACCACGTGGTGGTGGTCGAGCCGGCGGCGATCGTCGCGGCCGAGCCGCGCGGGCTGCACCGGTTGTACGTGGTGCTCACCCGGGCGGTGTCCCGGCTGGCGGTGCTGCACGTGGCGCCGCTGCCTGCCCCGCTCGTCGGCGGGTCAGCCGGCTGACAGGGCCGCCGCGATCTCCCGCAGCGGGCGGCTGGAGTCGGCGAGCGGCACGTGGAACGACAGCCAGGACCCGTCGGCGAAGCCGAGCAGCAGCCGCTGGTCGGTGACCCCCAGCACGAGGTTCCGGAGGCCGGGGCCCTTCGCCGCCACGGTCAGGGCATGGTGCAGCACGGATGCCGATGAACCCGGTTCGCCTCGACCTCCGACACCGAAGAGGAGCCAGTCGACGGCGTTGTCCGCCCGACCGAAGGTGATGTTCGGTGACAGCACGGCGAGCAGGGCACCCAGGAAGCCCGGCCCACCCGTGGCGGGTGGGGCCGACGGTTGCGCGGGCGGCGCCGGGGTCAGGCCGTCGCCCGCTCGGACCTGGGCCACCGCGCGCACCTGCTCCCCGGCCACCAGCAGCCGGGTGATCCCCTCGACGTACCGTGCCCGACTCTCGTCGACAGTCATCAGCGCCCCTCGTGGTCGGTGGGCACGGACCATCCGCTGTGGCCTGTGCGACGGATCAGTCACCACGGTTGACCACCATAGGCACTGCTCGCCGCGATCGGGGGCCTGCCGCAGCCGGTGATGACGGGGTCACCCACCTCGACTTTGTGCCGTAAAGTAGTTTGCGTGGACCCCGACGATGATTCACCACCCACCGACGCCGCAGCGGCGCTCCGGCTGATCCAGGACCAACGGTCCGCGACGGCACGCCGGCTCGATCCCGACGCCCGCCTGCTCTACTGGCCGTGGGGTGTCGCCTGGCTGGTCGGGTTCGGGCTGTTCTTCCTGCGGTTTCCCCCGGGTGACCGGGCGCTGGTCGACCTGCCGAGCTGGCTGCCGCTGACCGTCCTCTTCGTGCTGCTCGCGGCTGCCGGAGCGACCCAGGCGGTGGTCAGCACGCGGGCCTACGGCCAGGTGATCGGCGACTCCGCTCGGCGTGGGCAGTGGTACGGGTACGCCTGGGCCCTCGGTTCGGTGAGCGTCTACGCGGGGCTCGGTCGAATCTCCGAGCACCTGCCGCACGACCTGGCGGCGCTGCTGTGGTCGGCGACCGCCGTCGGGTTGACCGGTGCGCTGCACATGGCCGGCGGGGCGGTCTGGCTGGATCGGGACCTGTTCCGGTTGGGCGTCTGGGTCAGCGTGATCAACCTGATCGGCGCGATCGCCGGGCCGGGCTGGCACGCGCTTGTCGTGGCGGTGGCCGGCGGCGGCGGGATCCTGGTGGTCGGCGCGCTCGCCCGGCGGCGGCAGCGACAGCGGCAGCAGCCGTGACCGAGCTGGATCCGGTCATCCACGCGCAGGCCCGGCTGCGGGTGGTCGCCAGCCTCTCGGCTCTCAACGTCGGCGACAAGATCGCGTTCCCTCGCCTGCAGGAGCTGCTCGCGATGACCGCCGGCAACCTCTCGGTGCACCTGCGCAAGCTTGAGGACGCCGGCTACGTGGAGATCAGCAAGACCCATCGTGGACGCACCCCGGCGACCCTGGTCGGGCTCAGCCGGCGAGGCCGGCTGGCGTTCGAGGAGTACACCGAGGCTATCCGCGCCCTGCTCGACCCCACCCCGTCGAAGGAGCAGTCATGACCCTCGCCCGCGCCGACCAGGCCAGCCGCCGGTACGGCGACGTCCTCGCCCTCGACCGCGTCGACCTGGAAGTCCGGGCCGGTGAGCTGGTCGGCCTGCTCGGGCCGAACGGCGCCGGCAAGAGCACCCTGATGAACCTGCTGGTGGGCCTGCGCCGCCCCAGCTCCGGGCGGGTCGAGCTGTTCGGCGGCGACCCCCGCGACCCGGCGAGCCGCCGGCAGATCGGGGTCACCCCGCAGGAGACCGGCCTGCCCGGCACGCTGCGGGTCGGCGAGGTCGTCGACTTCGTCTCCGCGCACTACCCCGACCCGGTGCCCCGGGCGGAGCTGCTTGACCGCTTCGGTCTCGCCGACCTCGTCCGACGGCAGACCGGTGGGCTCTCCGGCGGGCAGCGCCGCCGGTTGGCGGTGGCGTTGGCGTTCGTCGGCCGGCCCCGGTTGGTGCTGCTCGACGAGCCGACCACGGGCCTGGACGTGGCCGCCCGGCACACCCTGTGGGACGCGATCCGGGCATTCCACGAGGACGGCGGCACCGTGCTGTTGAGCAGCCACTACCTGGAGGAGGTGGAGGCACTCGCCCACCGGGTGGTGGTCATCGGGCAGGGCCGGGTGCTCGCCGACGACACAGTGGACGCGGTGCGCGGCATCGTGGGCGTACGCCGGGTCAGCCTGGTCGCCGACAGCCTGCCCGACCTTCCCGGGGTGGTGCGCACCGAACGGGTCGACGGTCGGCTGCACCTGCTCACCACCGACGCCGACGAGCTGGTCCGAGCGCTGGTCACGGCCCAGACCCCGTTCACCGACCTGGAGGTACGGCCGACCTCGCTGGAGGAGGCGTTCCTCGCCATCACCAGCGGAGAAGCGCCCGGCGGCGACACCGC
The DNA here is from genome assembly GCF_040607155.1 of Micromonospora sp. NPDC005324. NCBI lineage: Bacteria > Bacillati > Actinomycetota > Actinomycetes > Micromonosporales > Micromonosporaceae > Micromonospora > Micromonospora sp. NPDC005324. Next base: position 14,149 of record NZ_JBEXGE010000023.1, read on the forward strand.
CAGCGGGGACACGCCCAGCGGCACCGGCCGACCGACCACCGCCGCTGCCGGCGGCCGACCCACCACCGTCTGAGGAGGCCACCGTGCAGCTCGCCCTGGTCCACGCCCGCTACCAACTCCTGGAGATCATCCGGATTCCGGTGGCCGTCTTCGGCAGCGCCTTCTTCCCGGCCGCCGCCATGATCTTCTTCGTGGTGCCCTTCGCCGGTGACGACCCGGTCGGCGCCACCTACGCCACCGCGTCGATGGTCACCTTCTCGGTGATGAGCGCCAACATCTTCCAGTACGGCGTCGGCGTCGCCGAGGACCGCGACCAGCCCTGGAACCCGTACACCCGGACCCTGCCGGCCGGGCCGGCCCCGCGGTTCGCCGGCCGGGTGCTGGCCGGCCTGGCGCTGACCTACCTCTCGCTGATCCCGGTCGTGGTGATCGGCGCGACGCTGACCGCGGCCCAGGTCACCCCGGCGGCGTTCCTGCTGGCCCTCGGCACCGTGGCCGTCATCTCGGTGCCGTTCACGCTGATGGGGCTCGCCATCGGCTACTCGTTGCCGAGCAAGGCGGCGATCGTGGTGGCGCAGGTGCTCTTCCTGCCGCTGGCCTTCGGCGGCGGCCTGCTCTCCGCGCCGGGTGACGCGCCCGGGTTCATCGAGACGATCGCGCCGTACCTGCCCACCCGGGGCGCTGCCGAGCTGATGTGGGCGGCGGCGGCCGACTACGACGTGGAGCCGCTGGCAGTGATCATGCTCGGTGTCTGGGTGGTGCTGCTCGCCGCGCTCGCCGGCTGGGCGTACCGGAGGGACGAGGGTCGCCGGTTCAGCTGACGATTCGTCCGTTTCCGCCCCGGGCCGCAGCGGGACGGTGCCAGGATTCCGGCAGGGGGCCGCCGTGGCCGCCCGGGCCGAGAGGGGTCTTGACGTGAGCACCGTCCCGCCGGGTACGCCCTGCTGGGCCGACCTGGCCACCCCGGACCTGGCCGACGCGCGGCGCTTCTACCCGGAGCTGTTCGGGTGGACCGGCCAGGTCACCCCTGAGCCCGAGGCGGGCGGCTACACGGTCTTCCTGCTCGACGGTAAGCCGGTGGCCGGCGCCGGCCCGCCGGCGATCCCGGACCAGATCCCGATCTGGTCGACCTACCTCGCCACCGACGACGCCGAACTGGTCGCCGGCCGGGTCGAACGGGCCGGCGGGCAGGTCGTGGTACCACCGTTCGAGGTCTTCGACAGGGGTTGGATGGCGGTCTTCGCCGACCCGGCCGGCGCGACCTTCAGCGTCTGGCAGCCGCTGGCCATGGCCGGTGCCGAGGTGTTCAACGTGCCGGGCGCGATGAGCTGGAACGAGCTGGTCACCCCCGACCCCGAGGGCGCGAAGGTCTTCTACGAGCTGGTGTTCGGCTGGCAGCCCGACGACCAGGCGGTGGGCGCGATGACGTACACCGGGTGGCGGCTCGGGACGCAGATCGTCGCCGGGATGATGCCGCCGCTGGCCGACGACTTTCCGGCCGACCTGCCCGCGTACTGGACCGTGTACTTCGCGGTGACCGACGCGGATGCCGCCGCGGCCCGCGCGTCCGAGCTGGGCGGAACGATCCTGGTTCCGCCCCGCGACATCCCGGCGGGCCGCTTCGCCGCCCTGCGCGACCCCCAGGGCGCCCTCTTCTCCGTCATCGACCTGGGCCCCTGACCCAGCGCCTGCGTGCTTCAGGGGCGGGTGGGGCGGACGGGCACCACCAACGGGCCGTGGGCGCCGGGCACCACCCGGACGCTGGCCCGGTAGTGGGTGGCGAGCAGCTCCTCGGTCAGCACCTCGGGTGGAGTTCCGGCGGCCACCACCTGACCGGCGGCGAGCATCACCATCCGGTCGGCGTACTCGCCGGCCAGGGAGAGGTCGTGCATCGTGGCCAGGACGGTCAGGCCGTGCTCGCGGCGTAGCTGGTCGACGACTTCGAGCACGTCCTGCTGGTGGCCGATGTCGAGCGCGCTGGTCGGCTCGTCGAGCAGCAGCAGCGTCGCGCCCTGGGCGAGCGCGCGGGCGAGGAACACCCGCTGCCGTTCGCCGCCGGAGAGGGTGGCCAGTTCACGACGGTGGAAGCCGGCGAGGTCCAACCGCCCCAGCACCTCGTGCACGGCGTCGACGTCGGCTGTCGACTCCCGGCCCAGGGTCGGGATGTACGGGGTGCGGCCGAGCAGCACGTAGTCCAGCACCGACATGCCGGGAGGCACCACCGGGGACTGTGCCACAGTGGCCACTATCCGGGCGCGGTCCCGACGGCGCAGCGCGGCACTCGGCGTACCGAAGAGAGTGATCGCCTTCGGCGCGGGCAGCAGGCCGCCGACGGCGCGCAACAGCGTGGATTTGCCGGCGCCGTTCGGGCCGATCACGGTGACCCATTCGCCGACAGCGACGGTGAGGTCGACGCCGGTCAGGATCGGCGTGCCACCGAGGGCGACGTGCAGCCCGCGCACCTCGACGGCCGGCGTGCCGGCGGCGGGTTCGCGGCTCACGTGAGCATTCGCCGGGCGGTCCGCAGCACGAGGACGAAGAACGGGCCGCCCAGCAGGGCGGTCACCACTCCGATCGGCAGCTCGGACGGAGCGGCGACGGTGCGGGCCACCACGTCGGTGAGCGCCAGGAACGCGCCGCCGAACAGCAGTGACATCGGCAGGATCACCCGGTAGCTGGACCCGGCGAGCAGCCGGACGGTGTGCGGCACGATGATGCCGACGAAGCCGATCAGCCCGGTCGCGGAGACCGCCGCGGCGGTGCCCAGCGAGGCGGCGGCGATCAAGAGGTAGCGGGTGCGCTGCGGGTGCAGGCCCAGACTTCTCGCCTCGTCGTCGCCGACCGCGAGGACGTCCAGTTCGCGGCGGTGCAGCAGCACCACGACCGTGGTCAGCGCGGCGTACGGCAGCACCAGCAGCACGTCGTGCCAACCGGCGGTGGCCAGTCGGCCGAGCAGCCAGGAGTAGACCGGCTGGATGCTGTCGGCGTTTCGTTGCAGGAGGTACGTCTGCCCGGCGGAGAGGAACGCGGAGACCGCCACCCCGGCCAGGATCAGCATGGCCGGTGACCCGCGTCGCCCACCGGCGGCGCCGAGCACGTAGGTCATCGTGACGGCGAGCAGCGAACCGGCGAACGCGGCCAACGGAATGGTCATCGGCAACCCGGAGAGCGTGCCCTCCCGACCGGCGCCGCCGAGGGCGATCGCCGCGGTGACCGCGAGGCCGGCGCCGGCTGCCACACCGAGCAGGTACGGGTCGGCCAGCGGGTTGCGGAACACGCCCTGGTAGCAACCGCCGGCGAGGGCGAGCAGACCGCCGACGAGCAGGCCCAGCACCACCCGGGGCAGGCGCAGCTCGGTGACGATCGCGATCTCACGCTCGGTCAGCCCGCTGTCGAGGTGCACCCCGGGGAACAGGTTGAGCAGCTCGGCGGCGACGCTGCCCGGGGGCAGGCTCACCGGGCCGAGCGACACCCCGACGACGAGCGCGACGAGCACCGCGACCAGGCCCGCGACCAACCACCGCAGGCGCAGCCCGGCGGGCCGGGCCCCGGACGGCAGCCCGGCGGGCCGGGCCGGGGAACGTGGCTCGGCCCGCGGGGACGACGGCGGCGTCTCGGCCGACCGACCGGTTGGTGCCGGATCGGACACCTGTCGCGGCCCGGTCACCGACGGACGACGGTCACGCGGGCACCTTGGCGACCGCGTCGATGATGACCCGGAGCAGGTCCACGACCCGCGGACCCCAGCGGGAGGCGATGTCATCGTCGAGGGCGACGACCTGGTTGTTCTTCACCGCTGTGAGGCCGGCCCAGCCACTGCGTGCCTTGACGGTGTCGGCGCTCTGCTGGCAGCACTTGGCATCGGCCAGGAAGACGAAGTCCGGGTCGGCCTTGACGATGGACTCCTGGGACAGCTGCGGGTAGCCGAAGTTCTTACCGTCCGCGTCGGCCGGGTCGGCGATGTTGGTCAGGCCGACCTGGCTGTAGAGCGAGCCGATGAAGGTCTTGCTGGTGGCGCTGTACAGCTCCGGGCCCAGCTCGTGGAAGTAGGTGAGCTTCTCGGCGCGCTGCGGCAGGTCCTTGACCAGCTTGGCGATGTCGTCCTTCATCCGGGTGGCGACGTCGGTGGCCTGGTCGGCGTGCCCGGTCAGCGTGCCCAGCTCGGTGATCTGCCGGTACGAGTCGTCGAGCGTGACCGCCGCCGGGGTCCGGTACACCGGAATCTTCAGCTTGCCGAGCTGCTCGACGATCTTGTTGCGGTCGTCGGAGAGCACCACGAGGTCAGGGTTCTTGCCGGCGATCGCCTCGGCGTTCGGCTGGAAGGCGGAGAGGTCGGTCTTGGGCACGTCGGCCGGGTAGTTCGACTGGTCGTCGACGGCGGTCACCTGGGGGCCGGCACCGATCGCGAAGAGCATCTCGGTGGCGGTGGGCGACAGCACGACGATCTTCTCGGGGCGCTTGTCGAGGGTGAGCGCGCCGACGGTGACCGGGTAGGCGGCGGCAGCGGTGCCGGCGCTCGGCTTGTCGTCGGCCTTCTCGGCGCAGGCGCCGAGGGCGAGCGCGGTGACCGCGAGGGTCGCCGCGAAGAGCCGAGGGGTGTGTCTGAACATAGGGGCCTCCTGTCGGTCGAGGAGTGTGGTGCTTCGCCGACAGGGACTTTCGTACGCCCGCCCACGAGGCGCCCTTCCTCGAGAGCGCGTTTCGCGACCGATCCGTAGGCGACCTGGCTCGTCCCCACCGAGCGGTGGGGCATCACAGTTGCGGGACAGCGCCGGGATGAGCACCGGCTTCGCTGCGGACTGGTCGCTAAGACGGTAGCGCACCGCCAGGATGTGCCGGATCGATCAAGGGCCGATCAGCCTGGGTCGATCGCCAAGCCGTGGCGCACGAGGCGTTTGTCCCGGATCTGGAGGCTCAGGAGCGGTTGGTGGGGCCCCGCCGGGGCGGGACGGGGCCCCACCCGATCAGGAGGACGTGATGGTGACGTTGTCCACAGCCGCCTCCACCAGGCTGGCCCCGGACGCGTCCGCCGCCTCGACGAGTACGCGGACCGACTGGCCGGCGTACGGGGTGAGGTTCAGGTTGGCGACCGCCCAACTCCCGTTGCGGTTGCTGGCCGCGCCGGCCTGGGTGAGCAGCGCCGTTGTACCGCCGTTGTGCACGACGCTCACCCGCAGGTAGTCCGCCGACGAGGCGTTCGAACCGTGCGCCAGGTACCAGGCGAGCGAGAGGGTCAGCGTGCCGGACGACGGCAGGGTCACCGCCGGGGACCGGGCGCTGGTCACGCCGCCGTCGACGTCGTAGTCACCGGCGGCCGAACCGGCGAGCCGGCCGGTGACCAGGTCGTTGGAGCCGGCGTACGGGGTGAGCTGCTTGGCTCCGGAGGACGTGGTCGCCTGGGCGGCGCCCCGCTCGAACGCGCCGAGGGTGGCGGTGTCGGTGCCGGCCGGGTTGATGGTCCAGCCGGTGGCGGTCTCGAAGGTGTCCGACCAGACAGTGGTGCCGCCACCGCCGCCGCAGAACTGCGCCTGCTTGCCGATGGCCCGGTACGGGCAGTCGGCGTACTCGCTGAGGATCAGCACCGCCTCCCGGTTGCGCGAGGTCTGCGCTCCGATCACCTCGTCGGGCGGGTAGAAGCCGCCGCCGCCGGACGAGCCCGGGTACATCTCGAAGGTGTACGCCCAGATGTTGTGGGTGGCCCACATCCAGTCGAGGCTGTCTCCGTCGGTGATGTAGAGGTCGCTGGACTGCTCCGGGGTGTAGCCGTTGGTGGCCGCCATCTGCTGACCGATGGTGGCGAAGGTGTTGTACTGGTCCGCGTTCATCCCGGTCGCGGTGTTCGCTGTGGTGTAGCCGTACGGCCAGAGCACCAGCTGCGAGTACGTGTGGAAGTCGATGTTGGCCTTGATCTGCTGCACGCCGCCGACCACCCGGCCGTTGACGAAGTTGCGCAGCGCCTGCGTCTCGGGCGCGGAGAACGCCGACGGCCCCCGGTAGGTGTCCGACGAGGTGGTGCCGGACGAGCCGCCGCAGCATCCCCAGTTGTAGGACCAGTTGCGGTTCAGGTCGGTGCCGACGTTGGACGAGCCGCTGTTGGGCTGCCGGTTCTTGCGCCAGGACCGGTACGACCCGGTGGCGATGTCGTACTCGCTGCCGTCCGGGTTGACGGTCGGCACGATCCAGAGCTCCCGGCCGTTGACGATGTTGGTGATCCGGGAGTCGCTGCCGTAGCCGTCGGTGAAGAGATTGAGCAGGTAGATCGCCATCTCGACGGTCAGGTGCTCACGGGCGTGCTGCTGGGAGTTGAACAGGATCTCCGGCTCGTTCTCGTCGGTGCCGACGTTGTCGGAGATCTTCACCGCCATCAGGTCGCGGCCCTCGTACGACGAACCGATGCTGATCTTGCGGGCGATCGCCGGATGGTCGGCGACGACCTGGTTCACGACGGCGGTCAGTTCCGCGTAGTCGTGGTAGTTCGAGTCGGCCGGCGGGAAGGCCTGCGTGTTGAAGTCGCCGGCGCCGCGCTCGGCGTTCGGTGGCGGGGCGAGCGGTTCCAGCCGGAAGCCGAGCTTGCCGATCGCGGCGGCCTCTCCCGCGGTGGCCGAGATGTGCAGCACGCCGTGTTCGGAGTAGTCGATGGCGGCTCCGGTGCGGGCCACCGCGTTGCGGTCGGCGAGGGTCCGGGGCCCGAGCACCCGGTAGCCGGCGGCGGCCGGCTCGGCGGTGCGGTCCGGTGCCGGTCGGGCGGCGACCGGGCCGGCGGCGACGGTGACGATGCCCAGCCCGGTGACGACAGCGAGCACCAGGACACGGCGGAGGGGGATGGGCGTGCGGAGGGCCATGGACTACCTCCTCGATGGGCGGGAGATCCCGCTCGGTGAAGGACACTTCACCACCTGTCACATGGTCATATCAATATTGATCGCTGCGTTGTGCATCCCAGGCGGATCATCATGGTGGCAATGATTTTCCACCTGTCAACATCTGGCGAAACTTCCCTCCAAGCGGAAAACTGACCAGCGACGATGCCCCCTCGACACCGCGGAGCACCCATGGCCAGATCCCGCCTGCGCGCGGCCGCCCTCGCCGGCGTCACCACGCTCACACTGCTCACCAGCGCCGCGCCCGCGCTGGCGGCCCACCCGCCCGCCCCCGCCCACGACGAGCAGATCACCTACCAGGACTGGTCCGGGCCCGCCGACTGGCACCGGGGCAGCCGGGCCGGCACCCGCGTCGTGCCCGGCGCCCGAGCGGGCGTCACCCTGGCCCGCCCGGTCGGCACCATCGAGTACGCGGACCCGCACACCGGCGCCACCCGCACCTGGGAGTACGGCACCTGGACCTCGCCGGTGACCCGGGTCGGGTTCGACGCCACCGAGCTGATCGCCTCGTGGAACGCGGAGACCCCCGCCGGCACCTGGATCCAGGTGGAGATGCAGGGCAGCTACACCAGCGGCGACCAGACCCCGTGGTACGTCCTGGGTCGCTGGGCGTCCGGCGACACCGACATCAAGCGGACCAGTGTCAACCGGCAGGGCGACCCCTTCTCGACGATCTGGACCGACACCTTCAGCATCGACGACGCCGCCGCCGGGGTGCTGCTGCGGTCGTACCAGCTCAAGCTGACCCTCTACCGCGCACCCGGGCAGAGCGCCGCCCCGGTGGTCCGGATGTTGGGCGCGATGAGTTCCACAGTGCCGGACCGGTTCACAGTGCCGCCGAGCGCCGGGCACATCGCCTGGGGCCGGGAGTTGTCGGTGCCGCGCTACTCGCAGAACGTGCACTCCGGGCACTACCCCGAGTACGACGGCGGCGGCGAGGCGTGGTGCTCACCCACCTCCACCGAGATGGTGGTCGAGTACTGGGGTCGCAAGCCCTCGGCGGCCGACACCTCCTGGGTGGACCCGACCTACCCCGACCCGACCGTCAACCACGCCGCCCGGATGACCTACGACTACGCGTACGACGGTGCTGGCAACTGGCCGTTCAACACCGCGTACGCGGCCAGCTTCCCCGGGCTGGAGGGCCGGGTGACCCGGCTGCACTCGCTGGACGAGCTGGAGCGTTTCATCGCCGCCGGCATCCCCGTCGTGACCAGCCAGTCCTTCCTCGCCAGTGAGCTGGACGGGGCGAACTACGGCACCTCCGGGCACCTCTTCGTGGTGGTCGGCTTCACCGCCGACGGCGACGTGATCGTCAACGACCCGGCCTCGTCCAGCAACGACGTGGTGCGCAACGTCTACAAGCGCACGCAGTTCGAGCAGATCTGGCTGCGGACCAAGCGCACCAACGCCAGCGGTGGCGTCTCCGGCGGCTCCGGCGGCATCGCATACCTGATCAAGCCGATCTCGAAGCCCTGGCCCAGGGTCCCCGGCTCCACCAACTGGTAACCCCGGCCCCAGCCCGGCCGGCCCCACCTCCAGCGCGGATGATCATGAAGTTATGCCCGACGACTCGGCGCGTCGTGGCAATAACTTCATGATCAACGCTGGGAGTCGGGGGCCTGGGTGGGGGGGTCGGGGGTGGGGGTTTGGTCTTCGCCGGCCAGGGCGGAGCGGAGGCGTTCCTTCTCGGTGCGGCGGCGCTCGGCTGCTTCAGCGATCTCCCCGGCCATCTCGTCCCGCCAACCACGCAGCAGGAAGAAGGAGAGCGCGGCGGAGAACACCAACGCCAGCATCAGCTTCAGGAACACGTTCATGTCGACCAGCCAGAGGCCCGCCAGCACGGCGACGAACAGCCCGATCCGGCCCAGCGTGTACTTGAGCGCGGCGCTCACCTGCACCACTCCGTTCTCTCCGTCGCCCGCCACTGCCGGCGGAAGGGTCGAGCCGCCCGACGGGCGGTCGTGCTCAGCCGGTCCGGCGGGCCAGCCAGCGGACACCCGGGAACCAGAGGGCCGCGTACGCCACTGTGAACGCCCCCGCCGCCAACGCGCCGGAGAGCAGCGGCGGCAACCCCGCGCCCAGACCGGCGATCAGCAGCCCGGCGAACACCCCGACGGCAGCGGCGACCACCGCCGCCACCACCCGGGCCGCGCCGAACTCCCAGGCCCGGAAGTCGTCCCAGAACAGCCAGGCCGGCAGGATCACCGCCAGCCAACCGTTGGTGTGCCCGAAGTCGCCGGCGCCGATCGAGGCGAACGCCCAGTCGAACAGCACCAACGCGAGCACGCCGATGACCAGGCCGGCAAGGCACACCCCGAGCAGATCGCCCAGGGTACGGATGCGGCCCTCGGCGTCCCGGCGGGGAAACTTGCTCTGCTGCTCGCTCATGACGCTACGAGGGTACGCGAGCAGCAAGCCCAGGCTGCCGCAGCCGCCCCGCGCCGCCGGATCAGCCGCCCGCCCGGCTCAACCAGCGCTCGGCGGTTGCCCGCCGCCGGGCCGCCCAGCGCAGCATGACGCCGCCGCCGACCAGGACCACGCCAGCGAGGAGCAACCCGCCCAGAGCCACTCCGGTACGCGGAAGCGTGCCCCCACCACCCGCCGGGGCGCTGGTCGTGGGGTTCGTCGGCTCTAGAGTGCCGGGCGACGGCGTGGCAGTCGGCGACGGCGTGCCGGGCGTCGGCGTGGCAGTGGGCGACGGCGTGGCAGTGGGCGTCGGCGTGCTGGTCGGGGACGGACTGCCGGTTGGCTTCGGGCCGATCGACACGCCGACCCGCACCGAGACCGGAGCGCCGCCCGACGGGGCGGGCGCGGCCGCGGCGGACGCTCCGGCTGGGCTGCCCGGCCCGGACGCCAGCACGAACGCGACGGCCACCGCCATCCCGACCGACCACCAGCTAAAACCGGCGGTGCCCCCGGCCCCCCGGTTGCCGCTCATCGGGCCGCCCGCTCAGGCTCCCGCGCCGAGGCGGCCGGGTCGTCCGGCAGTTCGTCCAGCCGGCGCGCCCGCCGCAGCCAGAGCCGGTACGCCACCAGGGTCAGGATCAGCACCAGCAGCGCGACGAGCGCCCACGGCACCGCGAGGGTCGAGCCTTCGCTCTCCAACGAGGGCAGCGACTCCTTCGGGGTGTCCGCGTTGAGTACCACCGTGGCGGTCAGCGGACCGGCCGGCAGGACGTGTGCGAACTCCTCGGTCAGCCGGATCTCCGAGTCCGGCAGCACTTCCGGGACGTCGACCAGGTCACCGGTCGCCAGCCGTACCCCGAGAGGGCCGCTGACCTGGACCCGGGCCTTGCCGGAGATCCGGACGTTGCCGGTGTTGGTGATCCGGTAGGTGACCGTCATCCGTCCGCCGGGCAGCGGCACGACCGGATTGTCGTACTCGATCCGCACCGTGCCGACCTCGGCGGCGGGCCGCAGCGGGCCGGCGACCCGCAGGTAGACCCGGGCGCCGATCCGGCGCTCGACGTTCACCCGCTGACCGTCCTTGCCGACCTGTTCCTCGGTCACCGCGGCGATGATGCCGCCGACATGGTCGCCCGGTGCGGTCCCGGCCGGTACGGCCAGCCGGAACGGCATGTCCGCGCGCTTGCCCGGCGGCAGGGTGGTGGACGCCTTCGGCAACCGGATCCAGGAGCCGACCCCGCTGGGGGCCTGACTGCGGGGAAGTAGTGCGAAGCCGCCGTCCAGCGCGGTGAAGGCGTCGGTCGGATAGAGGTCGACCTTGATCGGCCGGTCGCCGAGGTTGCTCACCGAGAACCAGTCGGTGATGTCCTCCTTCGGCGACAACTCGTAGTCGAACTGCTTGCGTCCCTTGGGTCCGCTGGGGCTCGACGGCACCAGCGTCCAGGTCGGGTCGTCGGCCGCGGCGGCGGCGCGGGCCAGCGCCGGCACCGGCGTGAGTAACGCTCCGAGCAGCACGAGCCCAGCGACGACAAGCGCCCCGACGCGTCGCGCGGGGCCGGTCCAGGGTGCGGGTAGGTCGGTCATGCGTGGACTCCGGAAGTGAGGCTGGCATCGGGACGGCGGAGACATCACGGGTGGGTGCCCGCGACGCCTCCGCCGTTGCTCCTCTGGGGCGGGTACGCCCGGCGGATCGGTCAGGCCAGGGTGAGGGTCAGCGTCGCCGAATACTCACCCGGCGGCACGTCGTCCGGGATGGACAGTTTGAGGTCGGCGCCGCAGGTGAAGACGCCGGCGCTCGAGCCGGACGCGGCCGTGCAGAGGGTGCGGGTGTCACCGAGGTCGGCGCCGGCACCCGCCGTCACCGCACCCGAGCCGCTGGTCTTCGCGGCGCTCGGAGTCCAGCTGAGCTTGCTGTTGGCGATGGTGTTCGCGGCCAGCGTGAAGTCCTCGAGCTGACCGGTGAGGGTCCAGCCGACGTTGGTGCCGCGGAGGTCGGTCACCGTGGCGGCCGGCAGAGCACCGGTCGCTGTGCCACCGACGGTGCCGCCCGTCAGCGACGTGGTCGGACTCGCCACGGCGAGGCTGAACGCGCCGGGGGCGATGTCGGTGACGATCTCCACCGGAGCGGTGATGGCACCTTGCGCGGCGGTGATCTGGAAGGAGGTCGCCGTCGAGGTGGACGGCTTGTACGCGGTGGCGTCGGCGGGCGTGAACGCCGCCGACAGGGCGAACGTGCCCACCGGCAGGGCGGTGGTGGCGAAGGTGGCGCTACCGCCGCTGACCGGCGCGGTGCCGAGCACCGAACTGCCACGACGGAACTCGACCGTGCCCGTGGCGGTCGCCGGGGCGACGGTCGCGGTCAGGGCGACCTCGGTGCCCTGGGAGACCGGGCTGGCCGGGTTGACGACGAGGGAGGTGGTGGTGTTCTCCGCCACCGGCACCCGCCAGGTGCTGCCGGTGACCTGGATGGAGGTGCGGAACTCGTCGACGTTGCGACCCTCGGTGAGGCTGTAGCACTCCATGACGACCCACCACTCGCCGGCAGCCGGGGCGCCGCCGATCGCGGTGGAGAACGACCGGTTCGGGCTGATCGTGACCGGCGCCTCGTCGAAACCGCCGCCGCCGAGCGCGACGGCCAGGTTCGAGTACGGGCCACCCGGACGGCCGATACGCAGGTTGGCGTTCTCGCCGAATCCGGTGGGGCACTTGGGGCTGGTCGCGCTGGTGAAGATCGGAGTGGTGGTCACGCTGCCGCTGGTCTGCGACAGGGTGACCTCACCCAGCGAAGCTGCCTGCGCCGGAGCGCCGACCACGACGAGCAGGCCGGCGGAGAGCACGGCGGCGCCGAGGAGAGCGCCGGCGCGGGCAAGCACACGCTTGTTCATGAATCACTTCCTCTCGTGAGGGTGAAACCCGGCTCGGTCCTCGTGGACCGGCCGCGATCAGGCTCCACACGGGCCATGTCCCGGTATGCAGGCCAACGTCTCCGCCGAACGTGCGCAAAGCGAATTCTGGGTGCTCAGGCATCGTCCGAAAGGGCAGCCGGATTGCGCCTTTATCCGAAGCGGCCGTTGACGTAGTCGTGCGTACGCTCGTCCTGCGGATTTTCGAACATCGCGTCGGTCGGGCCGTGTTCGACAATTGCGCCCGGAGTGCCGTGTGAGGCCAGGAAGAATGCGCAGCGATCGGACACCCGCGCGGCCTGCTGCATGTTGTGGGTGACAATGACGATCGTCACCTCTACCGCCAACTCCGCGATCGTCTCCTCGATCCGCCGGGTCGAGGTCGGGTCCAGTGCCGAGCATGGCTCATCCATGAGCAGCACGCGCGGGCGTACTGCGAGCGAACGGGCGATGCAGAGGCGCTGCTGCTGGCCGCCGGAGAGTGCACCACCGGGCTGTCGCAGCCGGTCGCGCACCTCCTTCCACAGGCCCGCCTTGGTGAGCGTCTCCTCGACGAGCGCGTCCTTCGTGCTGCGGGAGGCACGGGTGCCGGTCAGCTTGAGACCAGCCACCACGTTGTCGTAGATCGACATCGTCGGGAACGGGTTCGGCTTCTGAAAGACCATTCCGACCTGGCGGCGAGCGTCGGTGATCCGCCGGTCCGGCGCGTACAGGTCGTGGCCGTCGAGCAGGACCTCACCGGCAAGCGACGCCGACGCGACCAGCTCGTGCATCCGGTTGAGGATGCGCAGGAAGGTGGACTTCCCGCAGCCGGACGGCCCGATCAGGGCGGTCACCTGACCGGCCGGCATGGTCAGCGAGACCCGGTCCAGCACCTTGTGGTCGCCGAACCAGGCGGAGATGGACCGGGCGTCCATTGCCGCCAGGTCGCCGGTCACCTCCCGGGGCGCGGACGCCGGGGGCAGGTCGACCAGGGTGGCTCCGGCGTGCTCCCGGTCGACCGCGCTGGTGCGGCCGAGGGTGTGTGGTGTCACGGTCCGTCCTTCCTCTACTCGTATCGGCGGGGTCACAGCAGGTTGGGCAGCAACCGGACGGCCTGGTCGGCGGTGGCCGCTCCGAGGGCCAGCAGCACGGGTACGCCGACGATCCAGCTCTGCCAACGGCCCCACCGACTCCGCAGCCAGGTGATGCCGAGCACGGCCAGCAACAGCGCCTGTCCCCAGAGCAGCACCGGCGTCCAGGCGTCCGGGTCGCTGGCCATCGCCTGCTCGGCGCCCGGCAGGGCGGCTACCCCGAACCTCCGGGCCGGGGTGGGCTGGGCCGTGCTGGCCAGGGCGGCATCCACCCGCAACACGTCGGTCGGCATGAACTCGGTGCCGAGCGCGGTGACCAGGGTGAGCCGGCCCTGCCCGGGCGCGGAGGCGGGTGCCGGGTCGCCGGTCCGACGCAGCCCGGTCACCACATAGTCGTGGGTGCCCTGGCCCGTGGTCGCACTGATCGTGTCGCCGGGCACCAGCAGGTCCAGGTCGCGGAACGGTCCCCCGTAGGCGGCCCGTCGACCCATGATCACGCTGTTGCCGGCCTGTCCCGGCAGGACGGTGTCCCGGCGGTGCCCGGGACCGGACCGCAGTACGCCGCCGTCGGTGCCCTCACGCACCACAGCACGCAGGCCGACCCGCGGCACGCTCAGCACCGCCACCGGCGAGCCCGGCTCGACCAACCGCTCCGGACCCTCGCCGCCGTCGACGAAGTTGGCGCGGAACTGGCCCACCGGCGCGGTGCCCCGGGCCAGCTCCGCCCGGAAGTCGGCGAACGCGGTCTGCTGTTCCCGCTGATAGGTCAGCTGGGAGAGCAGGAGCAGGTGGCAGACCAGGCCGAATGCGATCGCGGCGAGGATGCTCAACGCGGTCCCGGGCACCTGGAAGGCCGGGGACGTCGCCGGGCGGGTTGGCCCGGCCGGATCCGGCGCCTCCCGCGGACCGGGCGGCTCGATGGTGACCGTCGACATGCTCTCTCTCCTCGTCCTGGAACCCTTGCCGGGCGGTCCGCCCGCTCGGCGTACCGCCCGGTGGACTGTTGAGCTGTCTCAGTGCTCCGGAGTCTCGCCGTCCGGCCAGACCACCGCCGAGGGCTCGGGCCGTCGGCGGCGGGTGAACAGCACCGTGCCGCCACCGGCGCCCACCAGAGTCACGCCGGTCAACCCGATGCCGATCAGGGAAAGGCCGGTCCTCGGCAACTGCCCACCGCCGCCACCGCCGGAACCGTCACCATCGCCGGAACCGTCTCCGTCCCCGGAACCGTCTCCGTCGTTGTCGCCGTCACCGTCGTTGTCACCATCGCCGTTGCCGTTGCCGTTGCCCACCACTGAGAAGTCGAAGACGACCTCGTGGGCGGCGCCGACGAGGGTCAGCCGCGCGGCACCGTCGGGTGCGTCGGCCGGGACGGTCAGGTCGTATCGGACAGTCCCGTTGGTGGCGTTGACGGTCTTCGGCTCGGCACCGGTGAGTGTCACCGTGACGGCCTCGTTGCCGGTGAAACCGCGGGCGGTGACGGTGACCTTCTGACCTGGGCTGAGCGTCGGGTTCGTACCCAGCTTGGTGCCGTCGGCGTCGACGACCTCCAGTGCGTCGACCGGGCTCGGCACGGTGACCTCGACCGTGACGGGCTCCGACGTGGAGGTCGAGAAGTCCACCTCGCGCAGCGGGGTGAACACCGCGGTCAGCCGGTGGCTGCCGGCAACCAACTGAGTCGTCGACAGGGAGGCCGCGCCGCCGCTGACCGACTGGGCGCCGCCGAGAGCGGCCGTACCGTCGAAGAACTGCACGCTGCCCGTCGCGCCGGCCGGGGTCACCCTGGCGGTCAGCGTCCGCGCGGTGCCCTGCGGCTTCGAGCCGCCCGGCGTGACCGACAGTGCGGTCGTGGTCCTCTCCGGGGTGCCGCTCACGAAGCCTTCGCGGGCCGACTCGGCGGGCTGCCACGCGGTGCCGGCCGTGGGAGTGAAGACGGCTTTGAGGTCGTAACTGCCCGCGGGCAGGCCGGGGATGGTCACCGTCGTGACGCCCGAGGTCAGCTCGGCCGTATCGATCGTCACCGAACCGGTGGTCTGCCCGGCCGGGAAGCGGACAAAATCCACCGAACCGGTGGGCGGCTGCTCGCTGGTCGCCTGCGGGATGACCGTCGCCGTCAACGCCAACGAGGTGCCGGGCGCCTGCGGGCTCGACTTGTCGGTGGTCAGCGCGACGGTGACCGAGCCGGCGGGCACCACTGTGAGATCGGCCGGGGTCGAGGTCGAGGGCAGGAACGCGCGCGGGTCAGCGGGCTGGAACGTGGCGGTGAGCTTGTGCGCCTTCGCCGTCTCGGCGCCGGTCGGGCCGGGGAGCTCGGACGTGGTCAGCACGCCCTTGCCTCCGACGACCGGCACGCTGCCGACGTCGGCCGTCTCGGTCCCGGTGGTCCTGCGGAACAGGATCGTGCCGGCCGCCTCGGGCGACACCGTGGCGGTCAACGTGGCCGGTGCGCCCGCGTAGACGGTGCCGGTCGGCGCGACGGTCAACCTGGCGGTGGTCGTCGCGGCGGTGGGACAGGTGGTCTCCACCGTCCAGACGCTGCCGCAGACCTTGATCGGGGTGCGGAACTCGTCGGCGTAACGGCCCTCGGTGAGGCTGTAGCAGTCGACCACCACCCACCAGGCAGACTCTTCGTCGGGGGGCGTGCCCTTGTTCGCCGTGGTGAAGGACCGGTTCGGGTTGATGGTGATGGGCGCTGTGTCGTAGCCGCCGCCGCCGAGCGCGATCGCCAGGTTGGCGTACTGTCCACTGCCGGCCACGCCGATGCGCAGGTTGGCGTTCTCGCCGTACCCGCTTGGGCAGGCCGCAGTGGTCGCGCTGGTGAACATCGGGTTGTCGGTGACGCTGCCACTGGTTTGGGAGAGGGTGACCCTGCCCAACGACGCGGCCTGAGCTGGTCCGCTGAACGTCAGCACCACTCCGGCCACGATCGCGCTCACCGAGAGCACGAGTACCGATGCCGCCGCCGCCACGCGGGCGAAGCCGGGCCTGCTCATTGCGCCGTCCTCTACTGCTCGTCGGCGTCCGCTGACGCCGGTCGGATGGGTGTCGTCGGCGGCCCGGGCGCCGAAAGGCACCCGGGCCGCCGGCACGTGGCTCAGCTGCCGAAACGGAGGTTCGTGTAGCCGCAGTTGGCGTCGAGCGGGGAGATCAGGGCGGTACGGACGCCGAAGCCGAAGAGCTCCACCACCTTGCGCGGGGTGCCGCCGTCGTTGACGGTGGCGGTGCAGGTGGCCGAGGTGGCGCCGACGAACGTGGAGGCGATCGCCGGCACGGTCAGGTCAGCGGTCGGGACCACGTTGTAGACATCCCGGCGGAGCGGGAAGTTGATGTTCAACGTGCCGCCGATGACCGGTTGCTGGACCGCGCCGCCGGTCGGACGGATACCGGAGAGCGCTGCCTCACCCCGCCGGTCGGCCACCGTGACGCCGGTCAGGCTGACGATCTTCGCGGCGTTGCCCTGGGCGATGAACTGTCCGGCGGAGAACGGCACCACCCGGGTGGGGTGACCGGTCAGCGGAGCGCCGTCGTGCTCCTGGGCCCGCTCGATCAGCGGGGCGGCCCCAGTGGCCGGGTTGCCGTCGGTGTCGGCGGCGAGGCACGGGTAGTCACCGAGGTTGATCTCAACCTCGGTGATGCCCACCTTCGAGGACCAGAAGTCCCAGGTACCCGAGCCGGACTGGAGCATCACCGGGTTGACCGGGTTGCCGGCAATGGTGTTGTCGAAGCACCGGTAGACCCTCTGCACCTGGGCGAACGACACGTTGACAGGCAGGTCTCCGTTGACGTTGCGGGCCAGGGTCACCGCGTCCACCCCGAACGGGATGTAGGTGTAGTTGCCGGTGCTGGCCGGCGTGCTGCCGCCGCCGTAGCTCGACGAGCGGGCAAAGTCGACGCAGCCCACCACGTTGGCGTTGGACCAGAAGCCGGGACCGCCCTGGCCGATGTCCTCACCCTCCGAGGCCCGCAGCGCCCGACGGCCGTTGCTGGAACCGTTCGGGCGGGGGAAGTCGCAGTTCGCCGCCCGGGTCTTGACACTGCTGGTGCCCCGGGCGTCCCAGGAGGCGATGACCTTGTTGCCACCACTGGTGATCACATTGCCCAGACCGTTCGTCACGTCCTGGGTGGTGTCCGAGCCGACGCCCGCCAGGGTCCGGTACTCGGTGACGGGCGAAGGGTCGGCCGCGGCGGGCGCGGCCACCAGGCCAGAGACGACCACGGCGGCGAAGCCGACCGCGACCATCTTGCTAATGGATTTGACCTTCATGCTGCTCCCTCTCTACGGGGCATGACATTTCTGCTCACCCGACAGGTGGGCGAGCCGCAGTCATCGTCGCGGCGTCGACGCGTCGGTCGAAACCGCGCCGAGAAAAACGTTTCGGGCGCGCATCTCTCGCCAACACGTGGGCCGGATGAACAACATCCGACAATCGAATCCGATGCGATTCCCGGTCTCATTCCGCGCCGCCCGTGGGCACATTCCGACTGCCGATCCGGCGCAGCACCGGGCCGGCCACTCCGCCAACGAGGCCGATCGCGAAGAGGACGACCAGCACGTACCGGATCGCGCCGACCGGGGTGCCGGGAGTTGCATTGCCGGCCTGGATCACCGAGGGTTGCGGCGACGCTGCCCGGCCACCGGGCGACGGCGGGGCACCGGCGCTGGGCACCGCACCGGGCAGCGGCACGCCGGGCGTGGGCACCGCAGGAGCCCTGGTCGGCACGGACGCCGGCTGCCCGGCCGAGGACGAGGGCGACGGCGAGGGCAGATCCACCTCGAGCAGGGCGGCGACGGCGGCGGTCTGCTGTCGCAACGCCGTCGGCAGCGGCACGTAGCCCTCGGGGAGCATGCCCCGGGCGACGCCTGGCCGCTGCCCCTGGTCCGCGGCGTGCCGCAGCAACGCGGCGTAGTCACGCCGCATCGTGGCGGCCTCGCTGCGGTCGGCGACGGCGTAGGTCAGCAGCGACAACGGGTACGCGCCGGTGGTCGACCATGCCCTGGCCGGGTCGATCACCGACACGCCGGACACCTGGCTGGGCCCGGCCGTGCGAGCCGCCGCGCTGATCGCCTCGCCGGTCGCGCCTCGACAGTCGGCAGCCGTGTACGAGTCGTCCGCGCCCTGCACCGCCTTACAGAGCTTGGCGGTGAAGAGCCCGTACCGGGCCGCCGAGGCGGAGTCGGTGACCGACATGGTGAACCGGAATCCCGGCTGCTCGCGCGGCAGCTTCTCGAACCGCGGCGGGGTCACGTTCTGGTTGAGCGCCTGCGCGTACGCGCCGGTGTCGCCGCGCAGCGTCTGCGCCGCGCCCCGTCCGAACCCACCGGTGTACGGCCGCAGCTCCTGCGAGCAGAGCTGGTAGGTCTCGCCGCCGACCCGTTCCTCGTAGCAGGAGCGGTCGGCCTTGGGGAAGTAGTCCGGAGCCGTGCCGAACAGGCTCCGGTACGCGGGGTTGACCACCATCTCCCCGTCCTTGGCCCCGCCCAGCCACTCCTTCGCGGAGCGGTCGGAGAGGATCCACTGCCAGAGCGTGCGGGCCGCCACCGAGCTGCCGTTGGGTGCCATCAGGCCGTTGAGGGTCACCGACGCCCGCCGGTCCCAGTCGGCGAAGAGCGGGTTCAGCCCGATGAACTCCGGGTCCTGTTTGACGCTGTCGTAGTTCTTCGCCAGCGCGGGCCCACCGCCACCGGGCACGTCCCTCTTGTAGGACTGGGTGAGCAGCTTCGCCACCAGGCGCGGGGTGAGCTTCAGATCACTGAGCGCGGTGCCGCGTAGCTCGGCCACCTTGGGCGGCAGCGGCTTGTCGTCCAGGTTGACGTCGATGTTCAACGCGATGACCACGCCACTCAACGTGACCGGGGCGTGCACCACCGGCGGGTCGCTCGCTGTGGTGGGCACCGGGTCGGAGCTGTAGATCAGGCCGGGCGCGTTCGGCGAGGTGGACAGGAGCTGGCGGGCTGCCTCGTCGTCGCCGATCGGCGAGTAGCTGATCGACGGCCCACCCGCCGCCGCGCAGAGCGCCGGCCGCCAGGCGACGGCCGCCTCGGCGACCAACTCGGTGCCGGCGGTGAGCCGTTCCGCCCGGTCACTCGGGCAGTAACCGGCGACCGGCTCGAACTTCAGCGGCACCACCATCCGGTACTGCCAGTTCGGAACGATCAGCGGCGAGCCCTGGGGCGCGTCGGTGCTCGACACGTCCTCTCCGGTGTACGGGTGATGGTGCCCGCGCGGCACGATCACCAACCAACACGGCCGGGACGGCTGCGCCACACCCTGGGCATCGGTGTACGGGTCGCCGCACCCCAGGTCCGGAGCGAGCGACGAGTTCTGCACCTCGAACGAGATCCGGCCGGTACGGTTCGCCGCCGTCAACGCGTACGGGTACTCGTTCGTCACCGACTTGTTGAAGTACCCGGACAGCACCTCGTCGGCGTACGCCTCACGCTGAGCGCCGGTCTGCGGGTCCGCGATCACCGGGAACGGATGGGCGGTACTGCCGTCCGGGGTGCGGGGCCGCTCGCAGGAGCTGGCGCCGACCGCGCAGGAGACCGGCCGGAAGGGCACCATCTTGGCGTCCTCCGGCAGCGTCTCCTTCGGGTGCTTCACCGGGTAACCGGGCGAGTCGACGCGCAGCTCCCGGGAGTTGGCGTTGGCCGCCGCCGCCGCGTTGACCTCGAATGGCATGACCGGGGTGTCCAGCTTCGCGCCGAACTGGCAGGTCTCCCGAAACGCCAGGCCATCCGGGTCGTTCTTCGCGTGCGGGTCGCCGTAGCACTGCATCACCTGGAGGAAGTCCACCCCGAGCGGGCGGTTGCGTGGAGTCGGCGTGCCGCCGTCCCAGGTGACCACGACGGCCTGGTTGACCAGGGCATCGGTCTGGTTGACGGTCACCCGCAGATCGCTGAAGTCCTCCCCACCGTCCATTTTGACGCCCGCCACGGTCACCGCGGAGCCGCCGGTGTCGTCGGCGTGGGCCGGGGTGGCAGTCGGCGGCACCGGGGCGAGCACCCCGACGACCAGCAGCAGGGTGCTCGCGGCCAACCAGCGACGCGGGCTCACCGGTCGGCCCGGTGGTCGTCGTGGCGAACGCCCTGCAGGGCGTTCGACACCAGTGGTGGCCCGATCACCAGGGCGACCAGCAGCAGCGCCGCGAGGAGCATGACTGTGTGCTGGAGTCGCCAGCCACCCTCGCCCTCCAGGGACACCGGCACGGCGGCAACCTGTTCGCCGCCCGCCGCGCCGCCGTCACCCACAACCTGACCGTTGTCCGGGTCGAACTGCGGACTGGGACCTCCGTCTGGCACACCGAGGGCTCCGGTCGCTCCGGGTGAGGTGCCGCCCGGCGTCGTACCGCCGGGGGTGCCGCCGCCGGTCGTCCCGGTGCCACCGCTGGTGCTGTTTCCACCGCCGCCGCAGCGGGCGACCGGCAGCACCGGGGTGTCCTGGCGGGCACCGGCGGTGCCGGTGGTGGTCTGGGTGGCGCCCCTCCGATCGCAGGGCGACGGCTGCGGGGCGCTCTTCGCCAGCGCGTTGCCACCGTCCGCCGAGACCGTCGGGTTGTTGCACCCGCGCAGCGTCTGCGGGATGTTGCTGATCGGCTCGTGGCCGGGGACCTTCTGGACCTGCTTGAGGCCGGCCTCGACCAGGTTGATCGGCAAGGGCGAGTAGCCGAGCACCTCGGCCTGGCGCTGGCCCTCGCAGAGGAAGTAGTAGGCGAACTTGCTGAGCGTGAACCCGGCGTCGTTGGTGAGGTTGTACTCGACCTTCGTCGGAATGATCATGTACGAGTACGAGGAGAGCGGGTACGTGCGCGGATCGGTGGACCGGTAGACGCCGTCCAGGATCTGCGTGAGGTAGTCCGGTGAGGAGGCGTTGCTGTTGATCTGCGCCCGAGTCAGCGCGACCGCCACGTTGCTGGCCGTCGGCTCGACGTAGTAGCCACCGGCGTTGAGCACCTTCACCACCGGGAACTTCGCGTTGATCGCGTACGAGTACTCGACGTACGTGATCGCGCCCTCGGCGTTCTCCTGCCGGACGTAGCCGGACACCCCGTCGGAGCCGGTCGCCCCGACGAAGCTCGAGCCGGACTGGCGGGGGTAGACCGAGGTGATGCCGCACGGCGCCGGCTTGCTGAACTTCGCGCAGTAGGCGTTCCAGACGGCCGGGTGCTGCTTGCTCATCCACAGGGTGAACTGGGCGGTGGTGCCCGAGCCGTCCTGTCGGACCACCGGGACGATCGAACGCGAAGGCAGGTTCAGCCCTGGGTTGTCGGCCTTGATCGCCGGGTCGTTCCACTTCCGGATCGCACCGGTGAAGATCTTGGAGATCACCTCGCCCGAGAGTCGCAGGTTGGTGACCCGCCGGCCGCCGATCTTCAGGTTGTACATGAACGCCGTGCCACCGGCGACGATCGGCATGTACGCCGATTCCCGTGAGCCCTTGCTGTCGGTGCCACTGAAGATGTCCTTCAGCCCGTACGGAATCTCCGAGACACCGAAGTGCGCCTTGCCCTCCCGGAACTGCACCCGGCCCTGGGTGGACCCGGCGGCCTCGTACTCGACCTGGATGTTGCGGGCCTGGACGTTGCGGGCCCAGGCGCTGATCGCGTTCGCACTCCAGGTCGAGCCGATCCCGACGATCGGCACAAACCGCCCCGCCGCGGACGCGGGCGGCGCCAGGGTCAGCACCAGCGCCACAGCGGCCACAGCGGCCGCGAGCCGCGCCAGGCGGTTCGTCGGGCGGGCCGTCGGGCGGCGACGGCGGAACCGCAGTCTGGACATGTCCTACCTCTGGTTCGGTTGGTCGGGAGAGGAGCCGGTCGCGGCGAGCCGGGCTCGCTGCCGGCGGGCGAAGCGCAGCGCGTCCCGACGCGAGGCCAGCGCGCGACGACGGCGCTGACCACGGCTCAGCTGGCCGGGAGCCCGGCCACCCAGGAGCCGGGCGAGTACGAACAGGAGCAGCACCAGAGCCATCAGAACGGCGGCGGCACCGAAGCCGCGCGCGATCATCAAAGCGTCCGGGCGGCGGATCGCGTCGAACACGAACAACGGCAGGGACACCTGGTTGGCCTGCAACGGATTGACGTTGGTGAACTGGGTGAAGCCGGCCGTCAGCAGCACTGGCGAGGTCTCGCCGATGCCCCGGGCGGTGCCCAGGATGATCGCCGTCATCGCCCCGGACCGGGCCGTCGGCAGCACGATGTGCCAGATGGTCCGCCACTGCGACGCACCCAGTGCCAGGCTCGCCTCGCGCAGCGTGCCGGGCACCAGACGCAGCACCACGTCGGCCGCCCGGATGATGATCGGCAGCATCATCACGCTCAGCGCGAGCGCGGCCGCGACGCCGGACTTCTGCCGCCCGAGCGCCAGGATCACCGTGGCGTAGATGAACAGACCAGCCACGATGGACGGCAGGGCCGTCATCGCCTCGACCACGATGCGTACGAAGCGACTGAACGCGCCGGGCAGTTCACTGAGGAACACCGCGCACAGCAGTCCGAGCGGGATCGTGATGGCCAGGGCGATCGCGATCTGCTCCAGCGTGCCGATGATCGCGTGCCGGATGCCACCCGCGCTCAGCGGATCGAGCGGGCCGGCTGAGCGCATGTCCTCGGTGTAGAAGTTCAGGTAGGCCAAAGGTTCACGGCCCCGGTAGAGGGTGAACACGACGACCACGACCAGCGCCACCAGCATGGTCACCGCCAGGCTGTGCACCAGCACACCCGCCAGGCGGTCCCGGACTACCGGGCCGGACTCGTCGAGCGACACGAGGACCAGGTAGAAGCCCAGGAACAGCAGGTACGCCACGACCAGGAAACCGAGCGCGCCGTCGAACGGGGCCAGTTGCGTGAAGAGCAGCGCGGTCAGGCCGACCGCCGCGACGGCCGCGCCGAGCACCGCGAAGACATCGGTACGCCGCACGGTGCTGACCGTCCTGCGGCGCTCCCCGACCGACGGACCGTCGGGGCGTACCGGAAGGGTGGTCGGGGGTTGGGGTGGCGGTGCCGGCTCCGGCCCGGCCGGCGGCGCGGCCACCTCCTCGACGTACGCGGCAATTCTCGGCGTCACCTGCGGCTCCTCACGCGTCGCTGGCCGCGCCGGAGCGGCTGCGGTTGATGATCAAGCCGGCGCCGAAGTTGACCAGCAGGGTCATGCCGAACAGCACCAGGCCGGCGGCCATCAACCCGGCGATGCCGACCGGATTGGACTCCGCGTACCGCAGCGCGATCAGCGACGAGATCGATCCGCCGCCGATCTGCAGAATGTGCGGCTGGACGACGAAGACGAACGAGATGACCAGGTAGACACCGATCGTCTCGCCGAGGGCCCGGCCGAGACCGAGCATGGTGCCGCCGATCATCCCGCCCCGACCGAACGGAAGCACCACCGAGCGGATCATGCCCCAGCGGGTCGCACCCAGAGCGAACGCGCCCTCGCGCTCGCCGATCGGCGCTTGAGAAAAGACCTCCCGCATCACCGAGGAGGTGATGGGGGTGACCATCATCGCGACGATGATGCCGGCGATGAACGTCGAACTGGTCAGGGAGCTGTTGCTGCCCAAAGGGTCACGCGGGTCGTAGCCGTCCACCCGGAAGAACGGAAGCCAGCCGAGGTAGGTGGCGAGCCAGCGGGGCAGCCCTTCGCCGTGTTCACCGCTCACCAGCAGGTGCGGCTGGAGCAGGTACAGGCCCCAGATGCCGTACACCACGCTGGGCACCGCGGCCATCAGGTCCACCAGATTGACCAGCAGCGGGGCGATCCGCCGCGGGGCGTACTCGGAGATGTAGAGCGCGGTGCCGGTGGCCAGCGGCACCGCGATGGCGATCGCCACCGCGGCGATCAGCACGGTGCCGACGAGGACACCCGCGACGCCGAAGTTGCCGCCCACCGGGTCCCACTCCTGCGCGGTGAGGAACCGCCAGCCCATGGTCCGCAGCGCGGGTAGGGCCCGCAGGGTCAGGAAGACGCCGACCAGCAACATGACGGCCAGCACGATGCTGCCACCGCCCCGGATCACCCCACGGAACACCAGGTCGGCGGGGGTTCGGCGCTGGCGTACCCGGCGCGGGGCGACGGGCGATCCGGCATCCTGCGTCACGTCGGGCGGAGTCACGACGACGGTCATCAGCTCACGTCCCGGGACCACGGCTCAAGCCGGTACGGCGGTCGGACCGCCACCCGCGCCGGCCGGGCCAGGGGCGTGCCGAGCGCCCCGCCGGTGATCGGCGTGCTCGGCTCCGTCGGGCGCCGCCGGTCGCGGCGAACGGCACGGGTGCCGGCGACGACCTCCGCGTGCGGAAGCGCCTCAAGGAACCGACCCAGGTTGTAGTGGCACTCCCGGGCCCGCAGGTACGAGCGGCTGGACAGGGCGACGGTGACGTCCGCGATCTGGATCCGCCAGGTCCACTGGCCGCTGGCCGGAACCGTGCTCTCCTGCGACACGATCCGGTCCACGTTGGCCCGCAGTTCGAGGACCGACTCGTGGCACCGCGCGTAAACCTCGTGCTGGACCGCGCCACGGCCGAGCGGCCTGTTGTTCGGTGACACGAGCATCCACAGGATGCCGTGGATCGTCTGACCCTGGTACGGCCCGGGCATCGGCGCCGCGAGGAACACGAACCGTGAATGCTGCACCTTGACCCCCTCCTCGTTCGGCGCGTTCGCACGCGCTGGCTGCCGCTTCCCCAGGACCTCTGCGCTGCCGTGGATCAGCGTCCGCAGCATCGGTGACTCGGTACGCCGTCATCCGCTCACGCCAGACGTGCAGCACGTGAACAGCGAGTACCGAGGCATCCACCGTTCGGATACGCCGAGACGACGACGGATGGATCAGGGCCCGTCCGACGCCGATCCCGGGCACCGGAACGGCGATGGCCGGCGCACCCGTGGGGTGCGCCGGCCATCGGACGGGCGAGTGGTACGCGTCAGCGGCGGCGGCCAGTTGCCGCCGTGGTGCCCGCCCCACGGCGAGTGGTGAGCCAGGCCGTCCCGACCACACCCAGGCCGCCGAGCAGCGCGAGGATCCACCAGACGTTGGCCAGGGAGGCCCCACCGATCCCGCTGTTACCGGTCAGTCGGCGCGGCACGTCCGCCTCCCCGGGGAGTCCCGCCGTGGCGGTGGTCGTCGGGCTGGAGGGGGTGGCAGCAGCCGGCGGCGCACCAACCGGGGGCGCACCGGCCGCGCCGGTCGAGCCGGGAACCACCAACGGGCCGCCGGCGCCGGGCGTCGTCGTCGGCGCACCCGCCGGCCGGCCGGCGCGCCACTGCCGCCCGGAAACGGTGATCGGGGTGACGAAGCGGTCCGGATGAACTCCCTGCGTCTCGCTGACACACTCGACGACCACCCACCACTCGCCGTCGACCGGCGCGCCGCCCAGCGCGGTGGCGAACGACCGGTTCGGCTGGGCGGTGACCGCCGTCCTGTCGTACCCGCCGGCGGTCAACGGCCGGGCCAGGTTGCTGTACGGACCGCCCGGCGGGCCGACCCGCAGTTGTGCGTTACGCCCGAACCCCGTGGGGCAGGGTGCCGAGGCGGTGGCGCTGGCGAAGACAGGGCCGGCGTCGACGGTTCCGCTGGTCGCCGACAGGCGTACCCCGCCGAGCGGGGCGGCCTGGGCGGGCGCGGGAAGGGTGAGGCTTGCCACCAGGGCGAGCGCGGTCGCGGCGAGAGCAGACAGTTTTCGGGGCACACCGACGGTCTATGCGGACGGTGGAACCGGCCGGGCACGGTCAGCCACGCGCCGGACGGCCAGCAGGTGAACACGGGTCGGTGCGACCCGTGCCCACCCGGCGGTCAGCTCAGGCCCAGACCTGCTGCGGCTCGGCGCGCCGCTCGGCCAGCGACGGGGCCTTGTCGTACTCCCGGACCACGTTGTAACGGGTGTCCCGCTCGACGGGCTGGAAGCCGGCGTCCCAGATCAGGTGCAGCAGGTCGTCCCGGTGCATGGTGTTCGGGGTGCCGTACGAGTCGGCGTCGTGGGTGATCTTGTATTCGACGACGGAGCCGTCCAGGTCGTCCACGCCGAAGTTCAGCGAGAGCTGAGCCACCGACAGCCCGTGCATCACCCAGAAGTTCTTCAGGTGCGGCACGTTGTCGAAGAGCAGCCGGGAAACGGCGAACGTCTTCAGCGACTCGGCCGGCGAGGCCATCGTGGTGCGCGCCTGGATCCGATTACGGATCTTGCCGTCCGCCGAGTCGACGAAGTCGTGCTGGTAGCGCAGCGGGATGAAGACCGCGAAGCCGCCGGTCTCGTCCTGCAACTCGCGCAGCCGCAGCACGTGGTCGACGCGGTGCCGGGGCTCCTCGATGTGGCCGTACAGCATCGTCGCCGGGGTCTTCATGCCCTTGCTGTGCGCCAGGGCGTGGATGCGCGACCAGTCCTCCCAGTGGCAGGCGTGGTCGACGATGTGCTGCCGGACCTCCCAGTCGAAGATCTCCGCGCCACCACCGGTCAGCGACTCCAGGCCGGCGTCCATCAGCTCGTCGAGGATCTCGTCGGCGCTCAGGCCGCTGATCTTCTCGAACCACTGCACCTCGGTCGCCGTGAAGCACTTGAGCTTGACGTTCGGCAGCGCCGCCTTCAGCTCGCGCAGCACCTTCGGGTAGTAACGCCAGGGCAGCGTCGGGTGCAGGCCGTTGACGATGTGCAACTCGGTGAGCTGCTCGTCCTCCATCTCCTTGGCCTTGCGGACCGCCTCGTCGATGCGCATCGTGTACGCGTCCTTCTCGCCCGGCTTGCGCTGGAACGAGCAGTACGCACACGACGCCGAACAGACGTTGGTCAGGTTGAGGTGCCGGTTGACGTTGAACATCACCCGGTCGCCGTTCAGCTCGGTGCGCTTGTGGTGCGCCAGCCGCCCCAGCCAGGTCAGGTCGTCGCTCTCGTAGAGGGCGACCCCGTCCTCCCGGGTCAGCCGCTCACCGGCGTACACCTTCGCTTCGAGCTCACGCTTGAGTCCGGCGTCCATGGCACGTCCCTTCCACCTGCGGTCCGGATCGAGCGTACGTCGCGGCGCCGACGGGCCCGGCGGCACGGTCGCCGGCAGCGACCCACTTCACCAGACTCTCAGCCTCCCGTAACCCGGCAACGCATCGACATGAGTGGCGAGGTGCGGTAGTAACAAGGTGGGGCGGAACACACACACTGGTACCGTCCCGGCGGTCGCGCCCACCGAGCGCGGCGACGAGTGGTTGGACGGGGAGCGGCATGGTCTACAGCGGGCGCGGGCGACGGCAGCGACGACGGAGCCCGGTGATCTCGCCGGTCCTGCGTCCGAAGCTCTGGGCCGCCCTGCTCGGCGCGATCGCCGCAGCCGTGCTGGCCACTCCCGCGTACGCGGAGCCCGGCCTGCCGACCACGGTGCCGGACACCGGCTCGCGCCCGGCGGTCACCGGCTCGCTTCAGCTGCCCGGCGGCGCACCGGTCGCCGGCGTGCCCGCCCCGCCGCTGGTCAACGTCGGCAACGGCCCACTGGCCATCGCGATCTCCACCGGCGAGACTCAGGTCGGCGTGCTCGGCGAGGCGCTGCTGGTGAGCCGGCAGAAACGCGTCGACGCGCAGGCGCAGCTCGACGCGGCCGGCAAGGCGCTGGCGACAGCACAGGACGCCCTGCTCCGGGCCCAGCAGACCGCCGACACCGCCGCCGCCGAGGCCGTCAAGGAAGCCGCCGCGCTGCCGCCGGGCGACTTCGCCGAGGACATCCGTGGGCTCAGCCGCCTCCAGGCGATCACCCGCGGCGAGAAGGTCGACGGCGGCACCACAGGGGTGGCTGGGGAGCTGTCCCGGGCCCGCGCCGGCGAGCAGGCCGCGTACCAGAAGCACAGCGAGGCCAAGGTTCTGCTCACCGCCGCCGAGACGGAGTTCACCACCGGTGAGACGGCGCTCCGCACCGCCGAGGCGAGCCTGCTCAAGCTGCGCCGGGACAACGCCGCCGCGCTGGTCGAGATCGAACGTCAGCAGGAGGCCACCGAGCAGCAGATCGGCGCCGGCTACGTCTCCAACCAGAGCATCAGCGGCATGGCCGCGCACCCCCGGGCACTGGCCGCGGTCCGATACGCGCTCGCCCAGCTCGGCGACCCGTACAAGTGGTCCGAGGAGGGGCCGAACCAGTTCGACTGCTCCGGCCTGATGTGGGCCGCGTACCGGTCCCCCGGCGCCGACTACTTCGACCTGCCCCGGGTCTCCCGCGACCAGTACGCCGCCACCCGGAGCCGGACCGTGCCACAGAGCGCGCTGCTCCCCGGCGACCTGCTCTTCTTCGCCTCGGGCAGCAGCTGGACGTCGATCCACCACGTCGGCATGTACATCGGCAACGGCAAGATGGTGCAGGCGCCCACCACTGGCGACGTCGTCAAGATCTCGGTCGTCCGCTGGTCCCGGTTGTACGCGGCCACCCGGGTGATCGGCGCGGTGCCGGCACCGGTCGTGACCAACCCGACCCCGCCCGTCTCGACCCCGAAGCCCACCCCGTCGCCCACGAAGACCACCAAGCCGACGCCGACGCCGACGCCGACGAAGACCACCACGCCGACGCCGTCGCCGACGAAGACCACCACGCCGACGCCGTCGCCGACTCTGACGACCACCCCGACGCCCACCCCGACCGGCAGCACCACGCCGACGCCGTCGAGGACTCCGACGACAGTGCCCTCGGCACCGACAAACGCGCCGACCAGCGCGTCTCCGACGACCACGCCGAAGGCCAGCACGAGCGCGACGGGCAGCGGCAGCGCGACGGGCAGCCCCAGCGCCACGGGCTGATCCGCCACGACCGGCTCCGGCTGTCCGCTCGGGAAGATCTGTGGCACCGTGACAACCAGGCACATCCGGCTCGACGTCACGGGTCCGGGTGCGAGCATGGCGCGGAGGGCGGAAATGGCCGAGCAGAGAGATCCGGCGGAGACTGTCGACCCCGTGGTCGACCAGGCCGGCCCACCAGGGCCGGACACCGCCGACCCGGTGGCCGCCAGCAACGCCAGCCCGGCTGCCACCAGCTCGACAGGCAGTGACACCGGCTCGGCGGACGCCGGCTCCGCTCACAGCGACGCCGCCCCGGCTGCCAGCGCCCCGGCCGGCAGCGGCACGGCAGCGGTCGTCGCGGGCCCCTCGACTGACGCCGATGACGACGTACCCGCCGACGACGACGAGCGCCAGAGCGTGGCCGCCGCACCGGTACGCGCACGCGCCAGCGTCGTGACCGCCGGCGCTCTCCGCAGTGACCTGCCGGCCAGCGCTCCGGTCACCGCGACCACCTACCGTGCGACCGGCTCGGCCAGCCCGGCCGACGTGTCGTTGCCGGGGCAGCGGAGCGACTCCCCCGCGTCGGCCCGGGCCAGCGCCACGGTTCCGAGCAGCAGCCGGGGCACTGCCAGCGCCCTGGGCACCCCGGACCGTCGCGAGAGCGCGCCCGGCGTCTATCGAGCCGCGCCGGTGGGTGCCGAGCCGGCCCAGCCCTCGACGCCGTCGACTCCGGAACCGGAGCCGGAACCCACGCCGCCCGGCCCGGGGCCGACCCAGCCGTCGCCACCGGAACCGGAGCCCGCGCCGGCCCCGGCTCCGTACCCGCCCGGTCCGGTGCCGACGCCGGGTCCTCGACCCACGCCGCCTGGTCCGGTTCCGCCCGTTCCGGGCCCGCCCATCCCACCGCCCTCGCCGGTGCCGCCCATCCCCGGCCCGCCGACGCCGCCCGTCCCGAGCCCGCCGCTGCCTCCACCCGGTCCGCCGGTGCCGGCACCACCGGCCCCGCCCGGCCCGATGCCGGCACCGCCGTTTCCGCCGCCACCGGCGATGATCGACACGCCCGGGGTACGGGCCAGCGCGTCGGTCTCCGCGCCGCCGGCCGGGTGGCCGTCAACCGGTGGGGCGACCCGCCCGACGTCCGGCGCCGGATGGGCCGGGGCACCCGCCTCCGCGCCGCCGGTGGTGCCCGCACCAGCGCTGCCGAGCTGGCCACCGTCCACCGCCGGGGCCCGTTCGTCGACCAGCAACAGCACCGGAAACTCCCGCGTGACGGTGCCGCCGAGCGGCCCACCGGCTGGTTCGGCCGGACGGGACGCGGCCGGCGCCCGTGGTGGGCGGCACGGCAGTCACACCGACCTGGCCGGCACCGTCTACGGCAACGGCGAGGGGGCCGGCTTCACCACTGTCGCGATACCCGCCAACGCGGTGGAGACCTCCGGCTCGCTGACCGGGCACATCCTGGCCCAGGGGTGGTCCGACACGCCGGCCGAGCGGTCCAGTAACGCCCGGGTGATGATCGTCCTGGCCGCCGCTCTGGGGCTGCTGGTGGCGATCAGTGTCATGGTCGTCCTGCTGGCGGGCGACGCGCTGGACGGTCTGGTGGGCAGCGTGCTCAACGGGTGAGCCAGCGAGCGCCGGCGATGGTGAGTCCGCCCACTACGGTCGGTCAACCGGCTGGCGGCTTCGCCAGACCGCCGTACACTGGCTGAGATCACTGACCCGGCGCGCGTGGTGTGCGCCCCTGGGCGATCTTGCGGGCGATCCGGCGGTACAGCCGCGGCAGGCCATCGCGAAGATGCGCCCCGCTCGAAAGGTTTTTGTTGACCACCTCTGCTGACCCCAGCACCGTTACGTCCGTTTTCAACTCAGTCCCGGCGACCGACGCCGCCCGGGAGCAGCTCGACGTCCCCCTGAGCGAGGCCGGCACCGCGCCGGTGGCGACCGCGCAGGCCGAGCCGACCGAGACCGCCGAACCGATCAGCTTCGCCGCTCTCGGCCTGCCCGAGCCGCTGGTCCGCGCGCTGGCGCAGCAGGGCATCACCAGCCCGTTCGAGATCCAGCGGGCCACCGTTCCGGACGCGCTCGCCGGCCGCGACGTGCTGGGCCGCGGGCAGACCGGTTCGGGCAAGACGCTCGCCTTCGGGCTGCCGATGATCGCCCGGCTGGCCAACCGCAACCGGGCCCGGCCGATGCGTCCGCGCGCCCTGGTTCTGGTGCCCACCCGAGAGCTGGCCATGCAGGTCAACGACGCCCTGATGCCGCTGGGCAAGTCCGTCGGCATCTTCCTCAAGACCGCCGTCGGCGGTGTTCCGTACGACCGTCAGATCGACGCGCTGCGCCGCGGCGTGGAGATCATCGTGGCTACCCCGGGCCGGCTCGGCGACCTCATCGAGCGGGGCATCTGCCAGCTCGACGACGTCGAGGTCACGGTGCTCGACGAGGCCGACCAGATGGCCGACATGGGCTTCCTGCCCGAGGTGACCGACCTGCTGGCGAAGACGCCCGCAGGCGGTCAGCGGCTGCTCTTCTCGGCCACCCTGGACGGTGACGTCGACGCGTTGGTCAAGCGGTTCATGAACGACCCGGTCACCCACTCCACGGCGCCGTCCACCGCCTCGGTGTCCACCATGGACCACCACATGCTGTTGATCCCGCCGCACGAGAAGTTCCCGGTGGCGGCCTCGATCGCCGCCCGGGATGGCCGGACCATGGTCTTCGCCCGCACCCAGCTCGGAGTGGACCGGCTGGTCGAGCAGCTCGCGGCCGTCGGCGTACGCGCCGGTGGGCTGCACGGCGGCAAGACCCAGCGGATGCGCACCAAGACGCTCGCCGAGTTCCGTGAGGGCCGGATGAACGTGCTGGTCGCCACGGACGTGGCGGCCCGGGGCATCCACGTCGACGGGGTCACCCTGGTGCTGCACGTCGACCCGCCGAAGGACCCCAAGGACTACCTGCACCGCGCGGGGCGTACCGCTCGGGCCGGCGAGTCGGGCGCTGTCGCCACGCTGGTGCTGCCCAAGCAGCGCCGTACCACCCTGGCGATGATGGAGAAGGCCGGCGTCGCGCCGGCCGAGACCCGGGTCCGGGTCGGGGACGCGGCGTTGGCCGAGCTGGTCGGCGCCCGCGAGCCCAGTGGCGTCCCGGTCCGCGTCGAGGCCGAGCCCCGGGGCTACGGCGACCGCTCCGGCGGCCCGCGTCGGTTCGGCGACCGCACGGGCGGCGAGCGCCGCTACGGCGACCGTCCGCAGGGCGACCGGCGCTACGGCGACCGGCCCACCGGCGAGCGCCGCTACGGCGATCGCCCGCAGGGTGACCGGGGCTACGGCGACCGCCCCCAGGGTGAGCGCCGCTTCGGCGACCGGCCCACCGGCGACCGTAGCTACGGCGACCGCCCGCAGGGCGACCGGAGCTACGGTGACCGCCCGCAGGGTGAGCGTCGCTTCGGCGACCGGCAGCACAGCGACCGGCCGCAGGGCGACCGGGGGTACGGCGACCGGCCGACGGGCGAGCGGCGTTACGCCGATCGGGACACCCGGGGGTACGGCGACCGGCCGCAGGGCGAGCGTCGGTTCGGCGACCGGCCGCAGTTCGGTGACCGGGACGGTCGGGGCGACCGACCGACCGGCGAGCGGCGCTTCGGTGACCGTCCGCAGGGTGAGCGCCGCTTCGGCGACCGGGACACTCGGGGTGGTTTCCGCCCGGAGAGCCGGGTCCGTGACGACCGGCCCCGTGACGACCGGCCCCGTGACGACCGGCCCCGCGAGGACCGCCCGCGTGACGATCGGCGTGGTTTCGGCGGGCGACCGGCGGCGCGTACCCACTGATTGATCCACCGAACGCCGTCGTGAAGCCCAGGCTTCGCGGCGGCGTTCGCGCATGCCCTGCCGATGTCGGTCCGGTCGCGTAACGTCCGGCTCATGCCGACCATGCCGAAGTCAATCTTCTGGTCCCGGACGGACACCGCCGGCAGCGAGCAGGTCCTGCTCGACGACGGCCACGGGTTGGCGGCCCGAGGCACTCTGCTCGCCGTGGACCCGATCCCATGGACCGCCCGCTACCAGCTGACCACCACGCCGGACTGGGCCACCACCCGGGTCGAGGTCGAGGCCGAGGGTCTCGGCTGGCTGCGCCGAGTGAAGCTGGAGCGGGCCGCGGGCCGTTGGCGGGTGACCACCGCCGAGCAGGGCGACCTGGACGCGGCCCTGGTCGCGGCCGGTCATCGCCGGGCCGGTCTGCCGGGCACGGACGACCCGGACCGGCTGGCCGACGCGCTCGACGTCGACCTGAGCGGTTCGCCGCTGTTCAACACCCTGCCGGTCCACCGGCTTCGGATGGCGGCCGAGCCGGCCGATATGGCACACCGGATCACAGTTGCCTGGGTGCTGCTGCCCGGCCTGGAGGTGGTGCCGGCCGAGCAGATCTACACCGGGCTCGGGCCGGGTCGGGTGCGCTTCGCCAGCGGCACCTTCACGGCCGACATCGATCTGGACGACAGCGGCTACGTGGTGCGCTACCCCGGGCTGGCCGAACGGATCGACCCGCGCTGATCCGGCCCCGGGCGGCGAGGCCCCGGGGCAGGCGAGCCAGACCCCGCCGGGCGGTTCAGGCGGGCCAGGCTCCGCTGGCCAGGAAGCGGTCGATGGTGGCCAGGTGCGGGGCCAGGTCGAGGCCCTGGGCGGCCACCCAGTCGTCGGCATAGTACGTGTCGGCGTACCGGTCGCCCGGGTCGCAGATCAGGGTGACCACCGAGCCCGTCCGGCGCTCGGCGAGCATCGCGGCGATCAGGCCGAACGCGCCCCACAGGTTCGTGCCGGTGGACCCGCCCACCCGGCGGCCGAGCAGCGCCGACCCGGCGCGCATGGCGGCCAGGGACGCCGCGTCCGGCACCTGGACCATCCGGTCCACCACCGAGGGCAGGAACGACGCCTCCACTGTGGGCCGGCCGATCCCCTCGATGCGGGAGCCCTTCCCGGTCCGTACCGACCAGTCGGCGGCCAGCCAGGCCGGGTAGAACGCCGAGTTCTCCGGGTCGACCACGCAGAGCTTGGTGGCGAGCCGGCGGTACCGGGCGTAGCGGCCGATGGTCGCGCTGGTGCCCCCGGTGCCGGCGCCCACCACCACCCAGGCGGGGATCGGGTGTCGCTCCAGCTCCAACTGCGCGTAGATCGACTCAGCGATGTTGTTGTTGCCCCGCCAGTCGGTCGCCCGCTCGGCGTAGGTGAACTGGTCCATGAAGTGCCCGCCGGAGTCCTCGGCGAGCCACCGCGCCTCGACCACCACGCTCGCCGGGTCGTCCACCAGGTGGCACCGGCCGCCCTGGAACTCGATCTGCGTGATCTTCTCCGGCGAGGTGGAGGCGGGCATCACCGCGATGAACGGCAGGCCCAGCATCCGGGCGAAGTACGCCTCGGAGACCGCCGTGGAACCCGACGACGCCTCGACGATCGTGGTGCGCGGCCCGATCCAGCCGTTGCAGAGCCCGTAGAGGAACAACGAGCGGGCCAGCCGGTGCTTCAGCGAGCCGGTGGGGTGTGACGACTCGTCCTTGAGGTAGAGGTCGATCCCCCATTCCCGGGGCAGCGGGAACGGCAGCAGGTGGGTGTCGGCGGACCGGTTCGCGTCTGCCTCGACGGCGGCGATCGCCTCGGTCACCCAGGTTCGGCTGGATTCGTCGCACCTGTCGAGATGAGTCACGCTCGGAAACCTAGCAAGCGGGCCAGCTGAGGTCAGCGCCGGTCCGGCGGCGTTGACCTGCGGAGTTGGCGTCGCTGACCGGCGCGGCCGGCGGCCCGGACGAGCGGGGTCAGTGCGACGGCCAACCTGGGCAGTGCGTCCAACAGGCGCACCTGCGCTCCCCGCCAGCGGGGCAGGCTGACCACCGGACGTGGCCGGCGGGCCAGCCGAACCGCCCGGGCCGCCACCTGCTGCGCGGTCAGCATCGATCCGGTGAACGAGGCCACCGCCCCCGGGTCGTCCAGCCGGTCGTGCAGCATCGGGGTCCAGATGCCGTCCGGGCAGAGGCAGGAGACGTGCACCTGCCGGTACCCGGCCATCCGCAGGTCGGACAGGGTGCCGAGGCTGAACGCCAGCAGGGCGTGCTTGCTGGCCGCGTACACCGTCTCGCCGGGCGCGGCGACCAGCCCGGCCAGCGAGACGACGTTGAGCACGTGGCCGTGGCCCTGCTCGCGCATCAAGGACAGCGCGGCGAGGGTGCCGTTCATGGCGCCGTGGGTGTTCACGTCGAGCAGCCGGCGGCGGGTCGCGGCGTCGTGCTCCCACGACGCCCCGGTGACCAGGATGCCGGCGTTGTTGACCCAGAGGGCGAGGTCGCCCCGGCCTGCCGCGTTCGCGGCGATGGCGGCGCAGGCGTCCTCGTCCCGGACGTCCAGGGCGGCCGACCAACCGCCGAGGGGCGCCGCGGCGCTCTGCGCCGCCGCCGGGTCGAGGTCGGTGAGCAGCACCGACCAACCGTCGGCGTGCAGCGCGGTGGCGATGGCCTGGCCCAGGCCGCCGGCAGCACCGGTCACCACGGCCACGGGACGCGCCGGCGGGGTCATCGGCGCACGCTACCGCCGGCCGCCGGGGCGACACCAGGGGTACGCGGCGGTCAGGCCGCGGGCGGGCCGACCGGCTGGGGGCGGTTCTCCCACTTGGTGGAGAGCGCGATGGCGGTACGGGTGGAGGCCACCCCCGGCGTCCGGTTCAACCGCACGATCAACTGCTCCAGCTCGGCGATCGTGCCGACCCGCGCCTTGAGCAGGAACGACTCCACGCCGGCCATGAAGTAGCAGGATTCGATCTCGGGCAGCACCCGCAGCGACTCGAGCATGTCGTCGGAGTCGGCACCGGAGTCCTCGACGATGCCGATCAGCGCTGTGACACCCAGCCCGATCGACTCCGGGGCCACGTCCGCACGGTAGCCCCGGACCACGCCACTGCTCTCCAGCTTGCCGACCCGCTCGTGCACGGCCGGGGCCGAGAGGCCCACCTGTCGGGCCAACTCGGCGTACGAGAGGCGGGCGTTGCCGCGCAGTAGGTCGACGAGGCTCAGGTCGATGGCATCCACAGAGAGTGACCCTAACCGCTGACACGTAACGTGCGGCCTTCGGCACCCGTTGGACTGAGCGGTGAGTCACTGTTCATAAACCGCCGGTCAGGGCAGAGGTAGCACCAGTAACATTACTAACTCCCCACTCAGTGCATTTTTCGCGTTTGGGCGGACAGGCCATGTCCCTGGTGCTGTAATTGCCATACGTCCCTCATGACGGCTCTGGGCTACGCACCAGCCGGGGGCAGTGTGTTCAGCCGGGGGCTTCGTCGACGCGAGGAGGGGGCTGTGG
Organism: Micromonospora sp. NPDC005324; assembly: GCF_040607155.1. NCBI lineage: Bacteria > Bacillati > Actinomycetota > Actinomycetes > Micromonosporales > Micromonosporaceae > Micromonospora > Micromonospora sp. NPDC005324. Next base: position 50,487 of record NZ_JBEXGE010000023.1, read on the forward strand.
ACACTGGAGATCGCCTGCTGACACCGGGTGAGGTCGCCGCGCTGTTTCGGGTAGACCCGAAAACTGTGACGAGATGGGCGGCGGCCGGCCGGATAGGAAGCATCCGGACTCCAGGCGGGCATCGCCGGTTTCGGGAATCCGAGGTGCGGGCCCTGCTTGAGGGGGAGGGCATGCTGGACGAGGTGGATGAGGTCGGTAAGCCACGCAATGTGGGGCCGGCGGCATCCACGGGGCCGGGTCCGGCCAACGCCGGCATGTACTGAACTGGTGCGGACAACGCCACGCGGACCGGACACCAGTCCGGTCCGCGTCCCGCTTCGGCCGACCACCGGGCGGCAGCACCGCTCGTGCTGAGCAGCACAACCGTGCCCAGCGCGAGCGGACGGCTCAGCATGAACGGGACGGCTCAGCTTCGGGCTGCGCCGAGCTGGCCGGACCACCGCCGGAACAGGGTGTGCGGGACGCCGAGCGCGTCCAGCACCTTGCCGGCCACGAAGTCGACCAGCTGCTGCGCGCTGGCCGCCGCCCCGGCGCCGTAGAAGCCGGGGCTGGCCGGCAGCACCACAGCGCCCGCGTCGTGCAGGGCGATGAGGTGCTCCAGGTGGCTGCGGGTCACCGGTGTCTCCCGGGGGACCAGCACCACGGGACGACGTTCCTTGAGGTTGACCTCGGCGGCGCGCTGCAGGAGATCCTTGGAGAGCCCGATCGCGATGCCCGCGCAGGCGGCCGTGCTGGCCGGGACCACTGCCATCCCGCGTACCCGGTAGGAGCCGCTGCTCGGCCCGGCGGCCAGGTCACCGGCCGGCCAGTGCCGCACGTCCGCAGTGGTCAGGTCCCGGTCGAGCCAGGCGGCGAGATCCTCGGCCCAGTGCCCGTCCCGAAAGGGTCGGCCGGTCTCGTCGAGCACTGTGAGTCGTGCCGCCCGGGACACGATCAGGTCCACCGGCTCGCCCGCGTCGAGCAGGCCGCCGACGACGGCCGCCGCGTACGGCGTGCCGGAGGCACCGGAGACCCCGACCACCCATGGTTCCCGCATGCCCCCCAGCCTGCCTGGTCCGGCTGGTCCGCTGGTGGGCACCCCCGGGTTGGTCCGGTCCGACATGTCCGACGGGTACCTGCGCATCCCGCCGACCTGACATGCTGCCGCTGGCGATTCGCACCGGAACCATCTCGAAGAGGAGGCATCGGTGACGACCGGCGAGATCCTCCGGACGCTGCGTGCCGAATGTCCGATCCCACCCCGGCTTCCACCACCCCACACTGATCGTGTGCAGGCCTGGCTGCTCGGTCTGCTGCCCGAGCTCGGCCACTCACTGGACGACGCCGCGCTGCACCGGCTGTCCCGGGGCGCCTTCGCCCGGTACGCCGGGCGGCTCTACCCGGCGGCGACCGAAGCCGACCTGCGGGTGCTGGCCGCGCTGTTCACCTGGTTCTTCCTGGTCGATGACGCCTGCGACGGGCCGCACCGGTTGACGCCGGAGCAGATCCGGGCGCTGCGCAACGGCACACTGGCGCTGCTGCACGACGGCACCCGGCTGCGGCAGACCGGGCTGTCCGGCCCGCTGCGGCGACTGCTGGTGCTGGCGTGGCGGGAGCCGCGCCGCCGGATGCCGGCCCGGTGGCGGCAGCGTTTCGCCGACGCCGTGGCCCGACACCTCGACGGCACCTGGCAGGAGGCCGTCAACAAGGAGGCCGGCCACCGTCCCGGCGTGGACGAGTACGTCGCGCTACGTCGGTCGACCTCGGCGGCGGAGGTGTCGTACCCGCTGGTGGAGTTCGTCAGCGGCCGGCCGTTGCCCGACCCGGTCTACCACCACCCGCTGCTGCGTCAGATCGCCCGCACCGGCAACGACCTGCTCTCCTGGTACAACGACATGGCCTCGCTGGACGGAGACCGGGTGACCGCCGGCGGGCACAACCTGGTCCTCGCCATCGAGGCAGAGCTGGGCGTGCCGGAGGCGGAGGCGGTCGAACGGGCGGCCGAGCACTGGAGGGAGACGATGCGGCGCTTCGTCGCGTTGCGAGCCGCGGTGCCGTCGTTCGGCCCGGCCCTGGACGAGGCGGTCGCCGACCATCTCGACGGCATCGCGCACGCCGTGCGCGGGACCATCGACTGGACCTTCGAGAGCGCCCGCTACCCCGTCAGCGCCACCCCGCCTGCCTCAGGGCCGTAGGCCGAGCCGGACCCGCCCAGCCTCACGGCCGTAGGCCGAGCCGGATCACCAGGTCGAGCAGGGCGAAGAGGAACAGCGCGATGCCGACGAACCCGTTGGCGGTGAAGAACGCCCGGTTGACCTTGCTGAGGTCGGTCGGGGTGACCACCAGGTGCTGGTAGCCGAACGCCACGGCGGTCAACGCCAGCCCGATCCACCAGAGCCAGCCGAGACCGATCAACGCGCCGAACCAGATGAACAGCGCGAAGGTCACCACGTGCGCGACGGTGGAGGCGTGCAGCGCGAAGCGCCGACCGTACCGGGCCGGCACGCTGTGCACGCCGATCTCCCGGTCGATCTCGGAGTCCTGGCAGGCGTAGATCAGGTCGAAGCCGCCGATCCACAGCCCCACGGCCGCGCCGAGCAGCCAGGCCGGCCCGGAGCCGTCCAGGGTGCCGGTGACCGCCAGCCAGGCGCCGACCGGGCCGACCGCCTGGGCGATCCCGAGGATGGCGTGCGGCCAGTTGGTGAACCGCTTGGCGTAGGGGTAGACGACCAGCGGCACCACGGCGAGCGGCGCGAGCAGCAGGCAGAGCGGGTTGAGCAGGGCTGCGGCGACGAGGAAGACCACGAGTGCGACGGCCGCGCCGGTCCAGGCCGTCCGCACGCTCACCGCTCCGGTGACCAGTTCCCGACCGGCGGTACGCGGGTTCCGCGCGTCGATCTTGCGGTCGAGGATCCGGTTGGCGGCCATCGCGAACGTCCGCGCCCCGACCATCGCCGCGGTGATCAGCAGCAGGTCGAGCCACCGTACGCGCCCGCCGGAACTCTGCATCGCGGCCAGCGCCGAGAGGAACGCGAACGGCAGCGCGAAGACGGAGTGCTCGACGGCGACGAGCTTCAGGAAGGACTTGGTCCGGCCCGGCTTCACCATCGGTGCGTCGATGACGGCCATCAGATGCCGTACTCCTTCCAGCGCTTGTCGACCAGGGCGGTGACCTCCGGGCTCATGGTCATTTCCTCCGGCCAACCACGGGTGTAGCCCTCGGTGGGCAGCTTGCGGGTCGCGTCGACGCCGGCCTTACCGCCCCAGAACTGCTGGTACGACGAGTGGTCGAGGTGGTCCACAGGGCCCTCGGTGAGCAGCAGGTCACGGGCGTAGTCGACGTTGCCGAAGGCCCGGAAGGCGACCTCGTTGTAGTCGTGCACGTCGCAGTCCTCGTCGACGATCACGATCAGCTTGGTCAGCGACATCAGGTGCGCGCCCCAGATCGCGTTCATCACCTTCTGCGCGTGCTTCGGGTAGCGCTTGCGGATCGAGACGATCGCGCAGTTGTGGAAGACGCCGGCGGCCGGCAGGTCGTAGTCGACGATGTCCGGGATCATCAGCTTGAGCAACGGCTGGAAGATCCGCTCGGTGGCCTTGCCGAGGCCGTGGTCCTCCTGCGGCGGCTTCGAGGTGACGATCGAGTGGTAGACCGGCTTGCGCTGCATGGTCATCGCCTCGATGTGCAGCACGGGGAACGGCTCGACCGGCGTGTAGAAGCCGGTGTGGTCGCCGAACGGCCCCTCGGGCAGCCGCTCACCCGGCTCCAGGTAGCCCTCGAGCACGATCTGCGCGTGCGCCGGCACCTGCAACGGCACTGTGAGGCAGTCGACCATCTCCACCCGCTCGCCGCGGAGGAACCCGGCGAACAGGTACTCGTCGATGTCGCTGGGCAGCGGCGCGCTGGCCGCGTACGAGACGACCGGGTCGCAGCCGATCGCGACGGCGACCGGCAGGCGCTGCCCGAGCCGCTCGGCGACCGCGTGGTGCGCCGTCGAGTCCTTGTGGATCTGCCAGTGCATGCCCAGGGTGTTGCGGCCGTGCTGCTGGAGTCGGTACAGGCCGAGGTTGCGCTTGCCGGTCTCCGGGTGCTTGGTGTGGGTCAGCCCGTAGTTGTGGAAGATCCCGCCGTCGTCGGGCCAGACCTGCAACCCCGGCAGCCGGTTGAGGTCGACGTCCTCACCCCGGTAGACGACCTCCTGGCAGGGGGCGGTCTTCACCTTGCGCGGCGGCACCGACTTGAGCTGCATGACCTTGCCGAGGCCCTCGCGGATGCCCGACCAGCCGACCGGCAGCTCCGGCTTGATCAGCGCGCCGATCCGGGCGCCGACCTCGTCCAGTGAGTCGACGCCGAGGGCCATCGCCATCCGCTTCTCGGTGCCGAACAGGTTGATCGCCACCGGCATCTCGCCCCGGGTCGGACGCTCGAAGAGCAGCGCCGGGCCGCCGGCCCGCACCGTGCGGGTGACCACCTCGCTGATCTCCAGGGTCGGATCGACCGGGACGTCGATCCGGCGCAACTCCCCCGCGCGCTCCAGCGCCGCGATGAAGTCCTTGAGATCGGTGTACGGGAAGCCACGAGCCGCCATGTCGCCCAGTCTCCCGCACCGGCTCCCGCACGGCCCAAGCCGGGTGCTGTGACGCGCGTTTCAGGAAACCGCGGTGTCCCAGGCCTCCGGACACCGCGACTTCAAGGAAGGCGAGTGGATCACCGAACCTCGCGGGCATGGCGGGCGGTTGAGCGGGTAGCCGGGCAGGTGGCGGGCGGACGGCAGCGGGCACGGGCGGACGGGCGGACGGAGGCGGTTGTGGGCGGGGAGCGGGTTCCGGCGGGGTTCACTGAGCAACGGGCGCGGGTCGGCCAGATCACCATGAACTACGTCCGTGGGGGTGCCGGCCCGCCACTGGTGTTGCTGCACGGGTATCCGCAGTGCTGGTACATGTGGCGGCACCTGCTGCCCGAGTTGGGGCGCTCTTTCGAGGTGGTCGCCCCCGACCTGCGCGGCTTCGGGGGCAGCGACGCCCCGGACGGCGGGTACGACAAGAAGACTGTCGCCGCCGACCTGCACGGACTACTCGACCAGCTCGGCCTGGACGGTGACCTCCGGCTGGTCGGGCACGACCTGGGGACCATGGTGGCGTACGCGTACGCCGCCGCCCATCCGCAGCGGGTGAGTCGGCTGGTGCTCACCGAGGCGCCGATCCCCGACGAGAGCATCTACACGTTCCCCGCGCTCACCTCGGCCGGGCCCGGCGTGTGGAACTTCGGCTACTTCTCCCTCGGCAACGGGCTCCCGGAGGCATTGGTCGACGGGCGGGAGTCGCTCTGGGTGGACAAGTTCACCGACGCGCTGATGGTGCGCAAGGGCAGCATCGCCGCGCCCGACATCGAGGAGTTCGCCAGCCATCTGCGCGACCCGGCGCATCTGCGGGCCAGCTTCGCCTATTTCCGGGCGTTCGAGCAGGACGTCGCCGACAACGCGGCGTACCGGGGCACGAAGCTGCCCATGCCGGTGCTGGCCGTCGGGGCGGCGGCCAGCCTCGGTGGGCAGGTCGCCGAGCAGGTTCGCCGCTACGCCGACACGGTGCGCGGCGAGGTGATCGAGGACTGCGGGCACTGGCTGTACGAGGAGCGCTCGGACGAGATGCTCGCCCTGCTGCGGGACTTCCTCGGGGCGACCTGAGCCACGGCCCGCAGGCGTCTCCGGTCAGGCCCCGGGCGTCCAGGCGTGGGCGGCCAGGGCTGGGTCGAGCGGCGCCCGGGTGAGCCGGTTGGCGAAGGTGGAGATGGTGTACGCGCCGACGCCGAGCACCACGTCCAGCGCATGCCGGGGCTGGTAGCCGGCGGCCAGGAAGTCGTGCAACTCGTCGTCCGGCACTGCGCCCCGGTGGTCGAGCACGGCCAGTGTGAACCGGCGCAGCGCCTCCAGGCGCGGCTCGGGCAGCGCCGAGCTGGCACGCAGCGCGGTGATCAGCTCGGCGTTCGCTCCGAGTCGGGTGAGCGTGCCGGTGTGCAGGGCGACGCAGACGTGGCACTCGTTGGTGGTGGCGACGGCGAGGACGACCACCTCCCGCTCCAGCGGCGTGAGATCGGTCTGCTCGAAGCCCGCGTTGGCGGTGAGGAAGCCGGCGAGCAACTGCGGTGATTCGGCCATCAGCGCCACCGGGGCGGGCAACCAGCCGAACCGGCCGCGTACGCCCTCGATGGCTCGCTGGGCGGCGGCGGGCGCGGTCTCGGCGGTGTGGGTGGTGAAGACGGGCATGGGTTACCTGCTTTCCACAGCCTGGATCGGGGGACGTTACGATAATCAACGTGGTTGACGAAATAGTAAACGTGGTTGTCGAACGTGGCAACCGATGATCCCGCCCGGCCCGGCTTCCAGCTACCGCTGCTGCTGCTGGCCGGCTTCCGGACGCTGATCGACGACCTGCACGCCGAACTGGCCCGGGAGGGGCATCCGGAGCTGCGGCCGCTGCACGGGTTCGTGCTCCAGGCCGTCGGCGCGGACGGCACCACCGCCACCGAGCTGGGTCAACGGCTGGGAATCTCCAAGCAGGCCGCGGGCAAGACCGTCGACCGGTTGGTCGCCGTCGGCTACCTGGAACGGGTCGACGACCCCTCGGACGCCCGACGTCGGCTGGTCCGGGTGACAGCGCGCGGCGCCGACGGGCTACGCCGCTCGGCCGAGATCTTCGACCGGTTGCGCGCACAGTGGCTCGACACCCTGGGCCCGGAGCGAGTCACCGCCCTGGAGGACGACCTGCGCACGATGGCCTCGGCCAACTGGTTCCGGCTCGACGTGCCCGGCTGGTTCGGCGGCTGATCGCGAGGGATCGTCTGCCGCCACCACAAGATTCACTCGGGTTTCAGGAAGTCGCGGCGTTGCAGGGCGCAGGACACCCCCACTTCCTGAAAGCCGAGTGGATCAACGGCCGACCGGGCGCGGGGCACCGCCACATTGGCGCCCAGGACCGGTCAAGCCCGGCAGACACATCTCACAGTGCCTGGCCGCACGGCGGGACGCGGAAGCAGAGTGAATTCATGTCGGACGCGTACGTCGTCGGCGACCCGGACGGGTTGTCGCCCCTGCTGGTCGAGCTTCGCGACACCGTCGCTCGGGAGCTGCACGCCCAACTGGCGTTGCGCGGCGAGCGGATCGAGCTGGCTGATCTACCGGAGGTGTCCTACCAGGTCACCCGGCAGGTCGAGCGCACGTTGCGGGCCTGGCAACCCACGCGGTAGACGCGGGGCCGGTCACTGACAAATCCGTGACCGGCCCGCACCGCGTTGCCAGGGTCAGTCCAACCCGCCGTACGAGTGCAGGCCGGTGAAGAAGATGTTCACGCCGAACAGGTTCATCAGCATGGTGAGGAAGCCGAGAACCGCGATCCAGGTGGCCACGTTGCGCTTGACGCTGGGCGTCGCGCGGGCGTGCAGGTAGCCGGCGTACACCACCCAGGAGATGAACGCCCAGGTCTCCTTCGGGTCCCAGCCCCACGGCCGACCCCAGGCCGCCTCGGCCCAGATGGCACCGGCGATCACCGCGAAGGTGAAGATCGGGAACGCGAAGGCGTGCAGCGCGAAGGTCAGCCGCTCCAGGCCGACCGCGCCGGGCAGCCGCTTCGCCAGGGTGTACGGGAAACTCCGCTTGCCCTGCTCGTACCCGTTGCGCATCAGGAAGCCGACCGCCGGCACCACGCCGAGCAGGAAGATGCCGGACGCGAAGACGATCGTCGAGACGTGGATGACGAACCAGTACGAGTTCAGCGCCGGCACCAGCGGCACGATCGGCACGTACAGCACCAGCTCGGCGGTGGCGACCAGCAGCACCATCACCAGGGTGAGGAAGAGCCCGAGCTTGCGCAGCGACGGCCGCTTCCAGAGCACCACCAGCCAGGCGGCCACCCCGATGAACGTCACGGTGAGCACGAACTCGTACATGTTGCCCCAGGGCATCCGGTCCGCGGCGAGCCCACGGGTCACCAGCGCCGCCAGGTGCAGCCCGGCGGCGACCGCTGTGGCCCACACCCCGATCAGGCCCGCGAGTCGGGCCCGCCCGGCGGAACGGTCGACCGTGGGCGGCGACGGGACCGGCGCGGGCGGCGTCGGGACGACACCGCCGCCGGCGCCGACCAACTCGCGCGCCGGAGCCGCCGTGGCGACCCGGGTACGCACGTTGCCCAGCGCGTACTCGACGGCGTGGCCGATCATCGCGACCAGGTACGCCAGGATCGCGAAGGTCACCAGATTGTCGGAGAGTGCGGACATCACTCGGCTCCTTCTCGCACGCCGGCCCGATCAGCGGAGTCAGCGCCAGCACCAGCCCGTTCGGCACCGCTGACGGCGGCGACCAGCTGGGTGAACTCGTCGGCGAACCCTGGATAGTCGGTACGCGGCAACCCACCGACCTCCATCAAGCTACTACCGCTCGTCGGAGATCCTTCCCCGGGGTCGGCCGGCACCACCCGGAAGAACACCCGGCGGCGCTTCCCGAACAGCGAACCCATCAGCCCGACCAGCAGCACGCCGCAGCTGACCAGCAGCATCGTCGAGCCCGGGTCGTGCCGGATGGAGAGGGTGACGTACCGCTCGGTGCCCAGGAACTCGACTGTCGTGCCGTCGTCGAGCTTCCAGGTCTCGCCCTTGCGGAGCAGCTTGGTGCCGACCTCCTTGACCTTGCCGGCCCGCACCTGCCGCTGGTCGAGTTGGTAGACCGAGCCGGGGATGCCGGCGTCCAGGCCGAGGTTGCCCCGGTACGCGACGAGGTTCAGCGCCGGGTTGCGCTCGGTCGGGTACTGCGAGCGGACGAACGGCGCCTGCTCGGGCGCTGTGGGCAGGTAGATGCCGGTGAACGCCATCTGCTGATCCGGTGCGCGCTGCCCGGTCGCCGGGTCGACGTTCGCGTCTGGGAAGGCCGCCAGCCCCTCGCTGGTCAGGCCCATGTCGCCGGTGGTCAGGAACGGTTCGTCGCTGATCTGGCTGTTGCCGAACCGGTCGGTGTAGCGGATCACCGGTGCGTACCCGTGGCCGAGCAGGTAGACGCTCGCGTCGTTCAGGCGCAGCGGTGAGTTCACCGAGAAGTCGGCGCTGCGGGTCGGCTCGTCCGGGCCGTCGACGGTGACCGTGGCGTTGAAGAACTCCGGCTGGCCGGACGCCAGGAACCGGGCCTCGAAGTCGTCCAGCCGCAGGCAGAAGCGGGGCAGGTCGGCGCTGTTCACGCGAGGGCCGAGCTTCGCCTCGGCGTACTGCTGGCGGGTGTTGCAGAACGCGTTGTCCGCGCCGGCCACCAGCAGCCGGTTGCCGCTCCAGCCGTACCAGGAGCCCAGCGCCACCCCGATCAGCACAGCGATCAGCGAGGTGTGGAACAGCAGGTTGCCGGTCTCCTTGAGGTAGCCCTTCTCGGCGGAGACCTCGTCGCCGCGCACCTCCACACGCCAGCGGCGCTTGCGCAGCGCCTCGGCGATCGCCGCCGCCCCACCGGGCGGGGCGGGCAGCACTGTGTGCTGCGGCAGCCGGGCCATCCGCTTCGGCGCGGCCGGCGGCCGGGACCGCAGCGTGCGGACGTGGTCGCGGAGCCGGGGCGTGATGCAGCCGATCAGTGAGGTGAACAGCAGCAGGTAGATCGCGGAGAACCAGACCGACCCGAAGACCTCGAACGCGCCGATCCGGTCCAGTCGGGGGGCCCAGTCCGGGTGGTCGACGAAGTATTCGTTGACCTTCTCCGGGCTGATCCCGCGCTGCGGCAGCACCGACCCGGGGATGGCGGCGATCGCGAGCAGGAACAGCAGGATCAGCGCCGTACGCATGCTGGTGAGCTGCCGCCACGAGTTGCGCAGCAGGGCCAGCAGCCGGTTCGGCCGGCGGCGTGGCGCGGGCGCCACGGTCTCCGGTCGGTCGTCGACGACCGTCATCAGATGCTCACCTCGCCCACCCCGACGGTGGTCTGCAACCAGATCACGAAGCTCTGCCATCCGCCGGTGACCAGGGCCAGGCCGATCAGGATGAGCAGGGCGCCGCCGACCCGGGTGACCCAGCGGCTGTTGCGCCGGACGGCGCGGAAGACCCCGAGCAGGCGTTCGAAGCCCAGCCCGAAGACGATGAACGGTATCCCCAACCCCAGGCAGTACGCCACGGCGAGCACCACGGCGCGGTCGCTCTGGCCGCTGGCGGTGGCCATGCCCATGACCGCGCCGAGCGTGGGGCCGGTGCACGGCACCCAACTGAGCGCGAAGACAGCCCCGAAGACCGGTGCGCCGAGCAGCCCGGCCGACGGCAACCGGGAGATCCGGAACTCCCGTTGCAGGGCCGGGATCATCCCGAGGTAGCTCAACCCCGCCACGATGACCAGCACGCCGACGCCGATCTGCAACTCGCGCTTGTAGTCGAAGAACACCCGGCCGATGCTGGCGAAGAGGATCGCGGTGGCCACGAAGACGACTGTGAAGCCGCCGATGAAGAGCAGCGTCCCGGCGAGCACCCGACCCTTGACCGCACCGACTCGCGCGACCCGCTCCTTGACCGCGACACCTCCGCTGGCCGGCGCGGGATCGGCCGCCGGCCGGCGGCCCTCCAGGTCGGCGCCGGCCAGGCCGGTCACGTACGACAGGTAACCGGGGACGAGCGGAAGCACGCACGGGGAGAGGAAGCTGACCAGGCCGGCGAGCGCCGCCGCGCCGATGGCGAGCAGCAGCGGCCCGCCGAGGGCCAACTCCCGGAAGGTGTCGCCCATCAGTTCGGCGCCCGCTTCTCGGCGGCGATCCGTTCGACGATCGGTTGCAGGCCCTCCTGCTTGACGGCGGCCCGGATCACCGCCGCGATCCGGCCGTCGCGGTCGAGCACCACAGTCGCCGGCACGCTGTTCGGCGGGATGTCCAGGGCGAGTGCCGTCTTGCTGGACGGGTCGAACAGGCTCGGATAGGTGACCCGGCCCTTCTCGAACGCCTTGGCCTTGTCCCGCGAATCCTGGACGTTGATGCCGAGGAAGTTCACCCCGGAACCCTTGGTGGCCTGGTAGACGGCTTCCAGGTCGTCCGCCTCGGCGCGGCACGGCGCGCACCAGGAACCCCAGAAGTTGACCACCACGACCTGACCGCGCGCCTCGCTGACGTCGTAGCTGCCGCCGAGCAGCAGCTCACCGGCGACCTTCGGGGGTGCGGAGCGCTGGTCCGGTGCGCACTCGAAGATCCCGTCGGTGGTGGTCGTGCAGGTCTTCTCCTGCGCCTTCGACGACGTGCAGCCGACCAGCGCCACCGCGGCGACGGTGGCGAGCAGACCGGCGGTCCACCTCCGGGCGTTCATCACGCCCCCTTGGCCGTCCGGGCTGTCGCGGAGAGAGCGATCAGGTGCGCGGCCGGCTCGCTGTAGCCGATGCCCACCACCTTCGCGCCGTCGAAGTGCAACGAGGTGAGGCTCGCCAGCCCGCACTGCCGCTTGCGCGGATCGTGCCAGAGCCGCTTGCGCTCCACGTAACGGCGCAACGTCCAGATCGGTAGCTGGTGCGACACCAGCACCGCCTCGCGCCCCTCGGCGGCGACCCGGGCGGCCTGCACGGCGGCGAACATCCGCTCGGCGATCACCCGGTACGCCTCGCCCCAGGACGGGGTCACCGGGTCGCGCAGCACCCACCAGTTACGCGGGTCGCGGAACGACCCGTCACCCGGGGAGACCTTCTTGCCCTCGAACCAGTTGGCGCTCTCGATCAGCCGCTCGTCCACCCCGACCGGCAGCCCGAACTGGGCGGCGATCGGCTCGGCGGTCTGCTGGGCGCGCTCCAGCGGGCTGGCCACCACGTGCACGATCTCCCGCTCGGCCAGGCCCTGCGCGGCGGCCTTGGCCATCTGCACGCCCAGCTCGGAGAGGCGGAAACCGGGCAGCCGGCCGTAGAGGATCTGGTCGGGGTTGTACACCTCGCCGTGCCGAAGCACGTGCACCACCGTCTTGCTCAAGGCTGCGCCCCCTTTGTTCGCGACTGCGGGGCTCGCAAGATCGGCTCACTCCTCGCGCTCACGCTAACCCCCGTGACCAACCGCTGCTGCCGCCGCGTTCGCCGCCGTGGGCAGCGCGTCGGCGATGTGTTCCAGAGCGGCGTCGTCCAGCGCCGCCGACACGAACCACGACTCGAACGCGCTCGGCGGCAGATAGACGCCGGCGGCGAGCATCGCGTGGAAGAACGCCTTGAACGCCGGCACCTGCTGGGTGCGCGCGCTGTCGTAGTCGACCACGTCGGCGTCGGTGAAGAAGACCGAGAACATGCTGCCCGCGTACGACAGCCGGTGCGGGACCCCGGCGGCGGCCAACGCGTCGGACGCCAGCTTGCCCACGACGGCGGCCGTCTCGTCGAGGCGCTGGTACAGCGCGTCGTCGGCGAGCCGCAGCGTCGCCAGGCCGGCGGCGCAGGCGAGCGGGTTACCGGAGAGGGTGCCGGCCTGGTAGACCGGGCCGGCCGGCGCGAGTCGCGCCATGATGTCCGCGCGCCCGCCAAACGCCGCGGCGGGCAGGCCACCACCCATGACCTTGCCGTACGTCCACAGGTCGGCGTCGGAGGCGTCGAGGCCGTGCCACCCGGCGCGGGAGACCCGGAACCCGGTCATCACCTCGTCCATAACGAGCAGGGCGCCGTGTGCGTGCGCGATCCGGGCGAGCTGCTGGTTGAAGCCGTCGCGGGGGGCCACCACGCCCATGTTGCCGGCGGCGGCCTCGGTGATCACCGCGGCGATGTGCTGACCCTCGGCGGCGAACGCCTCCTCGACGGCCCGGATGTCGTTGTACGGAAGCACTATCGTCTCGCTGGCCGCCGCGCCGGTCACGCCGGGCGAGTCGGGCAGGCCCAGGGTGGCCACGCCGGAGCCGGCGGCGGCGAGCAGCGCGTCGACGTGGCCGTGGTAGCAGCCGGCGAACTTGACGATCTTCGAGCGGCCGGTGAAGCCGCGGGCCAGCCGGACCGCCGACATTGTCGCCTCGGTGCCGGAGTTGACCAGGCGAACCTGCTCGACCGGGGTCCGGGCGACGATCTCGGCGGCCAACTCCACCTCACCGGGGGTGGGCGTGCCGAAGCTGGTGCCCCGGGCGGCTGCGGCCTGGACGGCCTCCACCACCTCCGGGTGGGCGTGCCCGAGGATCAGCGGACCCCAGGAGCAGACCAGGTCGACGTAGCGGCGACCGTCGGCGTCGTACAGCCACGGGCCCTCACCACGGACCATGAAACGCGGAGTGCCGCCGACCGCCTGGAAGGCGCGCACAGGGGAGTTCACCCCGCCCGGCACGAGGGCGCGGGCGCGGGCGAACAGGGTCTCGGAGGCCGGCGCGTCGGCTGGATAGCGGCCGGACCCGGCGGGAAAGATGTCGGTCACGATGCCGCCATTGTGACAGCGCCGGACCGTCAACCAGCAGCCACCCCGTTGTGGGGTTACCCGGCTCACCCGAGACCTGCGCCGCTCAACGGCACCGACACGGGGGCCTCGCGGCCTGGACGGGGACGGCTCGCGGCCTCGACAGGCCAGGTCGGTCGGATCGCGCTAGGCTGACCGGGTGGATCGTGCCGAACTGTCCATCACGCTACACCGAACGGGCGACGAAGCAGTCCTGCGCCTGGCCGGTGAGATCGACATGCTCACGGCGGCCCAGCTCTCCACCGTCGTCAACGAGGTGCTGGCCGACCCACCCCCGAAGATCGTGCTCGACCTCGGCGGCGTCACCTTCTGCGACTCGCAGGGCCTGGGCACCCTGGTCGTGCTCAGCCGCAAGGCCAGCCACGCGCAGAGCCTGCTGATGCTGACGCACGTGGGCGACTTCCTGATCCGCGTTCTGGACATCACCGGCCTGCGCAGCGCCCTGATGATCCGCAACGACCAGCCCACCGGCTGAGCCGCCGCGCCGCGTCAGGCGGTGTTGCCCCAGCGGGCCTGTTCCAGCATTCGTACCGCCCGGTCGCGGACCTCCGGGTCGTCCGAGCGGAGCAGCGTGGTCGCCTCGTCGACAGCGTCGGTGAGCCGCCGCCACTGCGTGTCGCGCTCCCGGACCAGATCCGACTGGGCGGCCAACTGCCGGGTCTTCACCCACAGCTCGACGAAGACCGACACCTTGGCCCGGAGCACCCACGGGTCGAACGGCTTGGTGAGGTAGTCCACAGCGCCCACCTGGTAGCCCCGGAGAGCGAGCTGGGCGTCCCGATCGGCGGCGGTGAGGAAGATGATCGGCACGTGCCGGGTCCGTTCGCGGCGCTTGATGTGGCTCGCCGTCTCGAAGCCGTCCATGTCCGGCATCTGCGCGTCCAACAGGATCACCGCGAAGTCGTCCACCAGCAGCTGCTTGAGCGCCGCCTCGCCGCTCTCCACCGCCACGGACTGGACCGGCAGGCCCTGGAGGATCGCCTCCAGGGCCGTCAGATTCTGCCGCCGGTCGTCCACGAGCAGCGCCTTGGCCATCTGGGTCACGAAGTCTCCTCGGTCCGGCTGCCGTTGATCCAGGACGACATCAGTTCGATCAGGTCGTCCAGGTCGACCGGCTTGGTGATGTAGTCGCTGCCCCCGGCAGCGAGCGCCGACTCACGGTCGCCCGGCATCGCCTTCGCGGTCAGGAAGACCACCGGAAGGTCGGCGAACCGGTGGTTGCGGCGAATCTGACGGGTCGTCTCGTAACCGTCCTGGTCGGGCATCATGGCGTCCATCAGCACGATGTCCACCTCCGGGTGCTCGGCCAGCAGGCGGACACCGTCCGCCCCGTTGTCCGAGTACAGCACGGTCATCCCGTGCAGCTCCAACGCGCTGGTCAAGGCGAAGACGTTGCGGACGTCGTCGTCCACGATCAGCACCGTGGCGCCGTCCAGCTGACGGGTGACCGGTGCCTCCGGCCGGTCCGGCAGCAGTTGCAGCGGCGGCATCAGCAACGACGACGGCAGGCCGGCGCGCTGCGGCGACGGCATCTGCGGCGCGACCACGGCGTCCGGGGCCAGCACCTGCGGTACGAACAGGGTGAAGGTCGAGCCCTGACCGGGCGCGGACGAGACGGTGATGGTGCCGCCGATCAGTCGGGCCAGATCGCGGCTGATCGACAGGCCCAGGCCGGTGCCGCCGTACCGGCGACTGGTAGTGCCGTCGGCCTGCTGGAACGCCTCGAAGATGATCGACAGCTTGTCGTCGGAGATGCCGATCCCCGTGTCGATCACGGTGAACGCGATCACCTGCTGGGCGTTCGTCAGCGCCGGGACGTCGAAGACCGCGTTCTCCGCGGCCGGGGCGATCCGCAACGTCACGGCACCGTTGTCGGTGAACTTCACCGCGTTGGAGAGCAGGTTGCGCAGGATCTGCTGCAACCGCTGCGGGTCGGTCACCAACGCCGGCGGCAGATCCCTGCTCACCCGTACCTGGAAGTCCAGGTTCTTCTCCTCGGCCTGCGGCGCGAACGCCTGCTCGACGTAGCCGCGCAGCTCGGTGAAGCGGATCTCGGTCGGCTCGACGTCCATCCGACCCGCCTCGATCTTGGACAGGTCGAGGATGTCGTCGATCAGTCGCAGCAGGTCGGAGCCGGACCCGTGGATGGTCCGGGCGAACTCGATCTGCTTCGGGCTGAGGTTCTGCTCCGAGTTCTCGGCCAGCAGACGGGCCAGCAGCAGCAACGAGTTCAGCGGGGTCCGCAGCTCGTGGCTCATGTTGGCCAGGAACTCCGACTTGTACGCCGACGCCCGGGTCAGCTGCTGCGCCTTCTCCTCCAGGCCCAGCCGCGCCAGCTCGATCTCCCGGTTCTTCGTCTCGATGTTGCCCTTCTGCTCGGACAGCAGCGTGGCCTTCTCCTCCAGCTCGGCGTTGGTGCGCTGCAACTCCGCCGACTGCTCCTGCATCTCGTGCGCCAGCCGCTGCGACTGGGCCAGCAGCTCCTCCGTACGCCGGTTGGCCTGGATGGTGTTGACAGCGATGCCGATGGTGAGCACCAGCCGCTCCAGGAACGACAGGTGCAGCTCCGAGAAGGCCGACACGCTGGCGAACTCGATCACCCCGAGCAGCTCGCCCTCGAACAGGACGGGGAGCACCACCAGGTCGGACGGGGGTGTCTCGGCCAGGCCGGAGCGCACTGTGAGCCGGCTGTTCGGGGAGGCGCTGACCCGGATCGTGCGACGGGAGAGCGCGGTCTGCCCGACCAGGCCCTCACCCGGCCCGAAGGTGACGTCGTGCCCCCGCGCCACGTACCCGTACGAGGAGGTCAGCCGCAGCCGCATGCTGCCGTCGGTGTCGTCGGCCAGGAAGAAGGCGCCGAGTTGGGCGTCGACCAGCGGAGTCACCTCCGTCATGATCATGCGGCAGACCTCGCCGAGGTCGCGCTGGCCCTGCAACAGGCCGCCGATCCGGGCGAGGTTGGAGTCCAGCCAGCCCTGCTCGGCGTTCTTCTTTGTCGTCTCCCGGAGGGTGACGATCATCTGGTTGATGTTGTCCTTCAGCTCGGCGACCTCGCCCTGCGCCTTGACCGCGATCCGCTGGGTCAGGTCGCCCCGGGTCACCGAGGTGGACACCTGGGCGATGGCCCGCAACTGCGTGGTCAGCGTCGAGGCGAGCTGGTTGACGTTCTCGGTGAGGTCGCGCCAGGTGCCGGAGACGCCCTTCACCTGCGCCTGACCACCGAGCTTGCCCTCGATACCGACCTCGCGGGCCACCCGGGTCACCTCGTCGGCGAACGACGACAGCTGGTCGACCATCGTGTTGACTGTCGACTTCAACTCCAGGATCTCGCCCTGGGCGTCCACGGTGATCTTCTGCGAGAGGTCGCCCTTCGCCACGGCGGTGGTCACCGAGGCGATGTTGCGGACCTGGCTGGTCAGGTTCGACGCCATCGAGTTGACGTTGTCGGTCAGGTCCCGCCAGGTGCCGGAGACGCCCTTCACCTGCGCCTGACCACCGAGCTTGCCCTCGGTGCCCACCTCGCGGGCCACCCGGGTCACCTCGTCGGCGAACGACGACAACTGGTCCACCATCGTGTTGACTGTCGACTTCAGCTCCAGGATCTCGCCCCGCGCGTCCACCGTGATCTTCTGCGACAGGTCACCCTTCGCCACCGCCGTGGAGACCTGGGCGATGTTGCGCACCTGGGCGGTCAGGTTGGAGGCCATCGAGTTCACGTTGTCGGTCAGGTCCCGCCAGGTGCCGGCGACTCCGCGCACCTGGGCCTGGCCGCCCAACTTGCCCTCGGTGCCCACCTCACGCGCGACCCGGGTCACCTCGTCGGCGAACGACGACAACTGGTCCACCATCGTGTTGACAGTCGACTTCAACTCCAGGATCTCGCCCCGAGCGTCCACCGTGATCTTCTGCGACAGGTCACCCTTCGCCACGGCGGTGGTCACCGAGGCGATGTTGCGGACCTGACTGGTCAGGTTCGACGCCATCGAGTTGACGTTGTCGGTCAGGTCCCGCCAGGTGCCGGAAACCCCCTTCACCTGCGCCTGACCGCCCAGGTTGCCCTCGGTGCCCACCTCGCGGGCCACCCGGGTCACCTCGTCGGCGAACGACGACAACTGGTCCACCATCGTGTTGACGGTGTTCTTCAGCTCCAGGATCTCGCCCTGGGCGTCCACCGTGATCTTCTGCGACAGATCACCCTTCGCCACGGCGGTGGAGACCTGGGAGATGTTGCGGACCTGGCTGGTCAGGTTGCCGGCCAACTGGTTCACGTTCTCGGTGAGGTCCCGCCAGGTGCCGGAGACACCACGCACCTGGGCCTGGCCGCCCAACTTGCCCTCGATGCCCACCTCACGGGCCACCCGGGTCACCTCGTCGGCGAACGACGACAACTGGTCCACCATCGTGTTGACGGTGTCCTTCAGCTCCAGAATCTCGCCCTGCGCCGCCACCGTGATCTTCTGCGACAGGTCGCCGCGCGCCACCGCCGTGGAGACCTGCGCGATGTTACGGACCTGGGCGGTCAGGTTCGACGCCATCGAGTTGACGCTGTCGGTCAGGTCCTTCCAGGTGCCGGCCACGTTCGGCACCTCGGCCTGGCCGCCCAACTTGCCCTCGGTGCCCACCTCGCGGGCCACCCGCGTCACCTGCTCAGCGAACAGCCGCAGCGTGTCGGTGAGGTAGTTCATCGTGGCGGCCAGCTCGGCCACCTCACCACGCGCGCCGACCGTGATCTTCTGTGACAGGTCGCCCTTGGCCACCGCCGTCGCGACCTGCGAGATCGACCGCACCTGGCCGGTCAGGTTCGACGCCATGGTGTTCACCGAGTCGGTGAGGTCCTTCCAGGTGCCGGCGACGCCCCGCACGTCGGCCTGGCCGCCCAACTTGCCCTCGGTGCCCACCTCGCGGGCCACCCGGGTCACCTCGTTGGAGAACGACGACAGCTGGTCCACCATCGTGTTCACGGTCCGCCCGATGCGCAGGTACTCACCGCGCAGCGGCCGACCGTCGATCTCCAACGCCATGTGCTGGGACAGGTCACCGTCGGCGACCGCCACGATCACCCGGGCGATCTCGGTGGTCGGTCGACCCAGGTCGTCGATCAGCGAGTTGATCGCCCGCTGCCCCTCCGCCCAGGAGCCGTCCAGCCCCTCGTCGTCGAGCCGCTCGGTGAGCCGGCCGTCGCGACCGACGATCCGGCTGATCCGCCGCAGGTCCAGGTACTGCCGCTCCTGGAGCGAGACCACCTCGTTGAAGGCGTCGGCCACCTCGCCGGCCGCGCCGGCCCGGCGGGGAAGCCGGACCTTCAGGTCGCCGCGCCCGATCCGTCGCAGTGCCTCGGCCAACTCACCGAGGAGCGCCTCGTGGTCGGGCGCGGACGGATCCGCCACCGACTGCTTCGACGTGGTCATCATTCCTCGCTCAACTCGGGGACGCCGGTCCGTGCGGACACACCGGCACCCCATATTGTGCCCGCGCGCGCCGTGGTGCCAGGGTGCGCGACCCGCCAGGTGGCATCGATCGCGCGTCGACCCGCCCGATCGGCGTCGAGCCGGCACGGCGTGGCGGAAACCTCGCCCGGCTCCCGCACCGGTCGTTTCTACGCGTCAACCCGCGCGCTGCCACCGGTGCCGCTGACCGACGCGACAGCCCGCGATCGGTGATCGGCTTGGCACCCGGCAGTGCGACGGTGGAGGATATGGGGGTGTCAGCCGAGGCGGGGGCCGCGACGGCCGGGGCCCGGGACGGGGCCGTCCGGCGTGTCCGGCTGCCCGCCGACCGCCGTACGCCGGCCGCAGCCCGCGCCGTGGTCCGCTCGGTGTTGACCGAGTCACACCTGGACGAGCTGGCCAACGAGGCGCTGCTGCTCACCACCGAGCTGACCACCAACGCCGTCGAGCACGCCCGCACCGAGCTGGACATCGAGGTCGTCGCGGACGAGATCGGGCTGACCGTCACCGTCTCCGACTTCGCCCCCGGTTCCGGCGACGAGCTGACAGTCGGCGACCGCAACGACTCCACCGAGATCAACGAGGTCTCCGTGCGGGGCCGGGGCCTGCTGTTGGTCGACCACTTCGCCAGCCGCTGGGGCACCACGTACCTGCCCACCGGGAAGGGCGTCTGGTTCCGGCTGGACCGCCCCGGCGCCGACCAGACCTCCACTGGCGCCATCGGCGAGTCGACGCCGGCCAACGCCGGCCTCCGGACGAGCGCCGACGGGTCCGCGCCGAGCGCCAGCGCGATGAGCGAACTCATGCAGACCGCCCCCGACCTGTACGGGGACGACCCGTTGCCCGACTTCGCCACCAGCCTGCTCAACCGGGTCGGCGAGATGGTGGGCGCGGCCGGCGGCACGATCCGCCTGGACCGGGGCGACGGGCAGGGCCGCCAGGTGCTGGCCCGCTTCGGTCGGCCGGCCCGCCCCGGCAGCGAGCTGCTCCGGGTGCCACTGACTGTGCACCGCCCGTACGCCGGTGAGTTGGAGTTGGACGCCGCGCCGTCGGCGTACGCCCAACCGTTGGCGGTGCTCACCGCCGAGCGGCTGTCGCTGCACCTGGAGAACGACCGGCTGCGCCGGGCCGACGTCCGCCGACAGGTGTGGCTGACGTTCCTGGCCGAGGCGAGCGAACTGCTGGCCCAGTCGTTGGACGTCGACCTGACGATGGCGCTGGTGCCGCAGTTGGTGGTGCCGCGACTCGGTCAGTGGTGCGCTGTGCACACCACCGACGAGTGGGGCCGGCTCCGGCTGGCGGCGGCCAGCCACGCCGACGAGTCGATGCTTCCGCAGTTGCACAAGGTGCTGGCGGAGACCGGACCGGACTCGATCCAGGCCCGCCTGCACGAGGCGTCCCGCAGCGCGGCGCAGATCCCCCTGGGCGGGCCGATGGAGGGTTTCGCGGTCCCGCTGATCGCCCGCGGGCAGCGGCTCGGGACCCTGGCGGTGGGGCGGCACCAGCGGCACCGGCACGACCCCGACGAGGTGGCCGTGTTGGAGGACGTGGCCCGGCGGGCCGCGCTGGCCATCGAGAACGCCCGGATCCACGCCGAACGCCGTCGGGTGGCGCAGACGCTCCAACAGTCACTGCTGCCGCCGGTGCTGCCGGTGGTGGACGGGATCGGTTTCGCCGCCGAGTACGTCCCGACCGGCGACGACGCCGAGGTGGGCGGCGACTTCTACGATGTGGTGCCGCTGCCCGACGGGCGCTGGCTGGTGGTGATCGGCGACGTCTCCGGCAAGGGTGTGCAGGCCGCCGCTGTGACCGGGCTGGTCCGGGACGTGATCCGGGTGCTGGTCGGCGACGGCAAGCCGTTGCCGGAGGCGTTGGCGCGGCTCAACGAGACGCTTGTCGAGCGCGGTGGTGGCCGCTACTGCACGCTGGCGCTGGCAGCGGTGGGGCCGGGCGAGGGTGACCAGTTGGACGTGTCGCTGCACCTCGCCGGGCACGACCGGCCGGTGCTGCTGGCCGGTGCGGGCGGCGCCGAGTTCGTCGGCACCGGCGGCACCGCGCTCGGCCTGCTCGACACGATCACCTCGCCGACGGCGCAGATCACGCTCGCACCGGGCGATTCGCTGATCTTCTACACCGATGGCGTCACCGAGCGGCGGCGTGGCCGGGAGCTGTTCGGCACCGACCGACTGCGGGACGCCGCCGCGCCCCTGGCCGGCTATTCGGCCGACGTGGTGGCCGCCCGGCTGCGCGCCGCGGCGATCAACTTCTCGGTCGAGCCGCCCCGGGACGACATCGCCATCCTGGTGCTGCGCAACGACGCCACCTGACCGACGCGCACCCCCGGGTCTCGGTTCCGCTCGGTAGATTGACGGTCATGTCGACTGTTGCGCAGGCCACGCCGTACCCCCGGCTGGCGGTCCGGGCGCTGATCACCGCGCAACTGGCGATCATCGGCGCGTTCCTCGCCGTGCTGCTGCTCTACCTGGGGCGGATGACAGCCGCTGGCGTCGGCCCGGCCGAGATGCTGACCGGCGCGTACGACCCCAAGGACGTGATCCCGTTCGGGGACCATGCGGTGAATCCGTTCTTCTGGCTCTACGCGGTGGTGGCGGTGCTCTACCTGGTGGGCGCGGTGCTCGGGCCGCTGCTGGCAATCGTCGCGACGGTGCTGGCCGCCCGGGAGCGCGAGACCCTGCCCCGGGCGGCCAGAGCGCTGCTGCTGGCCGGCGCGGCGGGCACCCTGCTGGTGCTGGTAGCCCGTCTTACCCCGCCACTGCTGGACATGCACAAGTGGTGGATGGACTGACGCACCCGCGGCGGCGTCACAGGCCGCCGGGGAGGCGCCCGGGGGCGAGCCGGTGCTCCGGATCCAGGTGCCGCTTCGCGGCCCGCAACTGGGCCAGGCCGGCCAGCTCGCCCCAGAGGTCGACCGCCTGGCGCACCGCCGCCGGAGCGGAGACCACCACGCAGCGGCCCTGCCGGGCCAGCAGCACCCCTCGGACAGCGGCCAGAATGGATGCCACCCGATCGGCCGCCAGCGCCCCGGGCAGCGCCGCGTGCACCACGCCCAGCCCGGCGGACCCGCGCACCGGCACCGGCGCTCCCGCCGCGTCGCGTAGCGCGTAGACGGCGGCGTGCAGGTCGCCGATCGGGACTTCCAGGCGCAGCGCCGTGTCACCTGGCGCGAACGGGTAGCGGCGCCACCACGTCGGCGCGGAGTGGGCGATCGTCGCCTCCCCGTGCAGCAGGCCGACCAACCGCTCGGCACGCTCGGTGACGTCGGCGGGGCCGCCCTCCAGCAGCACCACCAGGCTGCCGGCCCGGGACGGGGCGCCGGCCCGGCCGGACATCGACGGGTGACGCTCCCGGGCGGTGGCCGCCGGGTGACCGGGCGGGTACGGCGTACGCGGGCGGGGGGTGCCTCCGGGCAGGTCCAGCTCGATGGCCGACGGCTCCAGCCGAGCGGCGAGGATCGTCCGGACCAGGTCGTGCACCTCCAACGGCGTCCACACCGGGCGGGACACCCAGAGCCTGCTCGCCGGCACCGGCTGCACCCGCAGGCTCGCCGACACCAGCACGCCGAGCGCGCCCTGCGAGCCGCAGAGCAGGCGGGCCAGGTCGAGCCCGGGCGCGCCACCGCCGACGCTGATCAGCTCGCCGTCGGCGGCGAGGTAACGCACACCGAGCAGTTGGTCGCAGGGGCTGCCGTGGCGGTGGCGCAGCGGACCGGCCTCGCCGGCGGCGAGCACGCCGCCCACTGTCGCGCCGGGTGAGGGGGCGTCCATCGCGAGCCGCTGCCCGGTGCGCTCCAGGGTGGCCTGCACCGCCCGCAGTGGAGTGCCGGCACCCACGTCGGTCACCAGCGAGTCGACCGGCTCGTGGCCGATGCCGGCGAGCCGGCCGGTGTCGAGCAGGATGTCGACCTGCACGGGGGCGGCACCCCAGTCGATCTTCGTGCCCGCGCCTCGGGGCACCACCGCCAGGTCGTGCGCGGCGGCCAGCCGCAGCACCTCGGCGGCGGCGTGCGGGCCGCCGGGAACGGCCACCCAGCGCGCCGGTCGCCCCGCCACCTCGTCGGCGGGCCCGGCCAGCCGGGAGAACGGTGGACCGCAGATCGCCGCCAACCGCCGGGTGATCTCGAGGGCTCCGGACCGGCCGAGGGAACTCGCTGCTGCCGCCATGCCGGCCATCGTACATGTGTTCGAATGCCGTGGTGGCGAGTATCGGGATGCCGCTGGTCCGGCGCGCTGCGGCTGCTGGCCGGTAACGTGGCCGCCGTGACCACCGAGACTGCCCCGCCCGCGGCGAAGCGGGTGCCCAGCGAGCGCACCCACCACGGCGACACCGTCGTCGACGAGTACGCCTGGCTCGCCGCCAAGGACGACCCGGAGACGATCGCCTACCTGACCGCCGAGAACGAGTACACCGACGCGCGTACGGCACACCTGGCCGACCTGCGCGCCGACCTGTTCGAGGAGACTCGCCGACGCACCCAGGAAACCGACCTGTCCGTGCCGACCCGCAAGGGCGGGCACTGGTACTACACCCGCACGGTCGAGGGGCAACAGTACGGAGTGCAGTGCCGCCGGGCGGTCCGCGACGGTGAGACCGACCCGCCGGTCAGCGCGGACGGCGCCCCGCTCGACGGCGAGGAGGTGCTGCTCGACGGCAACCTGCTGGCCGAGGGGCACGACTTCTTCTCGCTCGGCGCGTTCGACGTCAGCCCTGACGGTCGCTGGCTGGCCTACTCCACCGACTTCTCCGGCGACGAGCGGTTCACCCTGCGGGTGAAGGACCTGACCACCGGCGAACTGCTGCCGGACGAGGTGCCGGACACGTTCTACGGCACCGCCTGGTCGGCCGACGCCTCGGTGCTGTTCTACGTGACTGTGGACGACGCCTGGCGGCCGAACCGGGTCTGGCGGCACACCCTCGGCTCCGCCGCCGCCGACGACGTGGTGGTCCACCAGGAGGACGACGAGCGGTTCTGGGTGGGGGTGGAGCTGACCCGGTCGGAGAAGTTCATCCTCATCGACGTGCACAGCAAGGTGACCAGTGAGGTGCTGGTGATCCCCGCCGGCAACCCGACCGGCGCGCCGGCCGTGATCGCTCCCCGCCGACAGGGCGTCGAATACACGGTGGAGCACCACGGCCACCGCTTCCTGATCCTGCACAACGACGGCGCTGAGGACTTCGCGCTGGCGTTCACCTCGGCGGACGTACCGGGCGACTGGGTGCCGCTGATCGAGCACACCCCCGGCACCCGGCTGGAGGCCGTCGACGCCTTCGCCAACCACCTGGTGGTGTCGCTGCGCACCGACGGGCTCACCGGGCTGCGGGTGCTGCCGGTGGGCAGCGACGACGGGTACGACATCGACTTCCCCGAGCCGCTGTACAGCGTCGGGTTGGACGCCAACCCGGAGTACCGCACCGGCCAGGTCCGGCTGCGCTACTCGTCGCTGATCACCCCCGACTCGGTGTACGACTACGACCTGGTCACCCGGCAGATGGTGCTGCTCAAGCAGAAGCCGGTGCTGCCCGGGCCGGACGGGCGGCCGTACGACCCGGCCGAGTACGAGCAGCACCGCGACTGGGCGCTCGCCGACGACGGCACCCGGGTGCCGATCTCACTGGTCTGCCGGGTGGGCACCCCCCGGGACGGCTCGGCGCCCTGCGAGCTGTACGGCTACGGCTCGTACGAGGCCAGCATGGACCCGTGGTTCTCGGTGGCCCGACTGTCTCTGTTGGACCGGGGCGTGGTCTTCGCTGTGGCGCACATCCGGGGCGGCGGTGAGCTGGGCCGACGGTGGTACGACCAGGGCAAGTTGCTGGCCAAGAAGAACACCTTCACCGACTTCGTGGCGTGCGCCCGGCACCTCGTCAAGGCCGGCTGGACGACCAGCGACCAGTTGGTCGCCCGGGGCGCCTCTGCCGGTGGCCTGCTGATGGGCGCGGTGGCCAACCTCGCGCCGGACGCGTTCACCGGGATCGTGGCGCAGGTGCCGTTCGTGGACGCGCTCACCTCGATCCTCGACCCGTCGCTGCCGCTGACCGTCACCGAGTGGGAGGAGTGGGGCAACCCTCTCGACGACCCGGAGGTGTACGCGTACATGAAGTCCTACACGCCGTACGAGAACGTGACCGCCGTGGACTATCCCGCGATCCTCGCGGTGACCAGTCTCAACGACACCCGGGTGCTCTATTCGGAACCGGCGAAGTGGATCGCCCGGCTGCGGGCGGTGGCCCCGAGCGGCGAATACCTGCTGAAGACCGAGATGGGTGCCGGGCACGGCGGCCCGAGCGGTCGCTACGACTCCTGGCGCGAGGAGGCGTTCATCAACGCCTGGGTCCTGGACCGCATCGGCCGCGCCTGACCCGTCGGGCCAGGTCGTGTGTGCGCGGGCCTCCCGCGCCGCACGGCCTGGCCTTTCCCTGTCGCGGCGGGAGTCGCGGCCTAGACTTCCGGGGTGACCGGGGCTACGGATGGTGACGGCGACGCCGCCGAGGACGCGCGCCGACCGAGCTTGGCGACGGTGGCGCGGGACCGCCGGGTCTGGCTGATCCTCGCTGTGGTCGCCGGCCTGCTGGTCTGCTGTTGTTCGGCAGTGGTCGGCACCCTGATCGCACTCTCCTCCGGCCTGCTCGCCGCCTGACCCGGCCGCGCGGATCGGGCCGGCCGACGGGGGCAGTTCGGTTCAGGTCGTCCGCAGCTCGTCCAGGGCGGTGCTGGCGCGCAGGAAGAGCAGGCCGACACCGATCGTCACCAGCACCGCCGCCAACGCGCCGGCGCCGAGCCACGCCAGGTGCTCCAGAGGTACGGGAACGGCTCGCTGCACCTCGGGAATGTGCACGATCCGGTTGTACTGTGCGCTGGTGGCAGGGTCCTCACAGAGCGCCACGGTGGCCTCGCAGATCGTCGCCATCCCGCCGCCCCCTGACACCTCCTCCTCGGCAAGCCCTCGGCCGAGCAGCGTGCCCACTGTGAGCGCGAGCAGGATCGCCGGCACGGCCGGCGCCAACGCCTGCCAGGCCACCGAACGGCTCAGCGTGGCGCGGGGCACCCCGGTGGCGACCAACGCGGCGTAGGCGCGTCGGCGGGCGACGATCCCCTCGACCAGCGCGACGATCAGCCCGCCCGTTGCGATCAGGATGGCCACGGCGATCGCGCCATCGACGTAATTCATAGTGGACAGATAGAAGGGGTCGGTGCCACCGTCCAACCCGGCGAACCGGCTCTGCTCCCGCTCAAGCTGGTCCTTGGTCCCGAAGTAGGCCCGCTGGGCGGCCGCGCCCCCGCCGAAGATCAGGGCGGCGAGCAGCGCCGCGAAGGTGCGGCTGCCGGCCCACGGGTCGGCCATCAGCCGGCCCGCCGCGAGCAGGGCAGCCGGACCGCGGGCGTGCCGACGCAACAACCGCCCGCAGTGGTACGAGAGCCAGCCGGTGCCGATCACCACCCCGATCATCGCCGCGAGCGCGCCCACCGCGAACAACACCGGCACCAGCCAGGCCATCAACTCCTCGTCGTCGGCGAACCGGTAGACCACCGGGCGGATCACCGCGAACGAGGCCACGCCGAACCCGATCAGGAGCCCCGCCCACGGACCCGGACCACGCTCGCGGGGCGCCTTGCGGCTCACCCCGAGCGGGCTGGTGGTGACCGTACGCAGCATCAGGGCGGTGGCCAGCGCCGCCACGACCGGCAGAGCGAGCACCACGCCGGCCAGCGCGCCGGGCGACGGCAGCACGTCGGTCGGCAGGGCCAGTTGACCTTGCGCGTCCGGTCGGTGCAGGAGATCGCGGCCGACCAGGTAGACACCCACCCCGACCAGCGTGCCGAGCAGAGCGGCCACGCCGGTCTCCAGCACCACCAACCGGGTGACCTGCCCGGGAGTGGCGCCGGCCAACCGGAGCGCTGCCAACCGGCGGTCCCGTGCCGGCGCGCCGAGCCGGGCGCACTGACCGGCCAGCGCCAACACCGGGATCATCAGCATCAGCAGCGCGAACGCCGTGCCGCCGCGCAACCCGGGCTCGCGCAGCAGCGCGTTACGGTACTGCTCGGACTGCTCCCAGGCGTCACCGGCGGGTTTCTCGATGGCCGACACGGTGAGCGCCGCGAGCCCGACCACTGTCGCCAGCAGGGCGCTGAGCGCGGTGAGCACCACCCGGGCGGTGTCGGTGCGGGTGCCCGCGAGCGCGAGGCGGAGCAGCGTCGCCGGTCTCATCGGGCGCCGCCGGCCAGCGGCACGTCGAGCCCCAGGCCGGTGTGGTCCACCAGGCCGTCCCGCAGCACGATCTCCCGATCGGCGTACGCGGCGATCCGCGGCTCGTGGGTGACCAGCACGACGGCGGTGCGCTGCTCACGGGCGAGCCGGACCAACTGGGTGAGGACCTGCTCGCCGGTGAGCGTGTCCAGTGCGCCGGTCGGCTCATCGGCGAAGAGCACCCGAGGCTCGGTCACCAGCGCCCGCGCCGTGGCGCAGCGCTGCTGCTGACCCCCGGACATCTCACCCGGCCGCACGTCGGCCACCTCGGCCACCCCGAACCGTTCCAGCCAGGTGAGCGCCGCCGTCCGTGCCTCTCGCCGCCCCGTGCCGGCGAGGAGCAGGGGCAGGGCGACGTTCTCGGCGGCGGTCAACTCGGCCACCAGCTGACCGAACTGGAACAGCACCCCGAACTCGGTGCGCCGCAGCCGCGACCGGGCCGCCTCCGACCAGGTGTCGATGCGGTGCCCGCGCCAGGTGACCTCGCCGGCGTCCGGCCGGAGGATCCCGGCCAGGCAGTGCAGCAGGGTGGACTTGCCGCAGCCACTCGGCCCGGTGACGGCGACGATCTCCCCCTCGGCCACCTCGAGCGTCACGCCGCGCAGCGCGGGCGTCGGGCCGTACGCCCGAACCACGCCGCGAGCCTGAAGTTGCGTCACGGATGCACCTCCCGGTGCCAGTCGGCGACCCGGCCCAGCGTGGCGTGCAGCCACCGCAGGTCCGCGTCGAGGTGGGCGATCGCGAAGTCGGCCGCGACCACATCACTGAGGGTGGCGGCACTGTCGGCCTTGACCGCGGTCAGCTCACGCAGCCGTGCGGTGTGCGCGGCGCGCTGGGCGATCAGGTACGACCGGGCCCGACCGGCATCGGCGACCAGCAGCGCCACCACGACCTTGGCGAAGAGCGTGCTGGCCACGTACGGCATGGGTGCTTCCACTGTGGACAGCCACTGGTCCAGCGTGTTCCACCCCTGGTCGGTCAGCGCGTACGCGGTGCGATCCGGCCCGCCCACCCGATCCTGCCCGGCGGCAGCCACCAGGCCGTCGCGTTCGAGGCGACCGAGAGTGGCGTAGACCTGCCCGAAGGCCAACGGCCGAGCCCGTGGCAGCCGCTCGTCGTGCGCACGCTTCAGCTCATACCCGTGCCGGCTGCCCCCAGCGAGCAACCCGAGCAGAACATGCGGCGTGGACACCCCGCCCACTATTCACCCAGCGAATACCCAAGTCAACAACCCACCACCCCTCACCCCACCCCACGCCGACCCCCGTCGATCATGAAGTTATTGCCCCCGACACGCCGCGACGGATGGCAGTAACTTCATGATCAACGGAACGAGGGGCCGGTGGCGTTAGGGGGTTTGGGGCCAGGTGGGGGTGCGGCCGGTTTGCGTCAGGAGATGGGTGAGGTCGTTGGGGGTGGGGGTGGGGGTGGGTAGGGGGTCGGCGAAGACACCCATCTTGCGGGCGGTGGGGCCCAACTGCTCCACCAGCCCGTGCAGCTCGGCCACCGCCTCCGGGGCCGGGTGGTACGGCTGGCCGGTGGCGACCGCGAGGTCCCAGCCGTGCACTGTCAGGTCCAGCAGGGCCATCCCGCCGATGACCGGCTGCGGCATGCCCATGCCCGGCGACACACCCTTTAGGGTGGACGGATCCGACCAGGCCGCGACCAACCGGCCGGTCTCCGCCTCGAAGCGGTCCCGCCAGCCGTCGCCCAGGTGGTCGGGCTTCTCGGCCCACTCCACCTGTCGCTTCTCGGCCAGGTCCTGAAAGTTGACCACCACCTGAAAGAGGTGGTTGAGCAGATCACGGACCAGGTAGTCGCTGCACGGGGTGGGCAGGTCCAGTTGGTCGTCGGAGACACCCCGTACGACGTCGACGGTTCGCGGCGCGGCGGCCGCCAGCAGCTCGCTAGTCTGAGTGGACATAGGGCCAGCGTATGAGGGCGGTCTTGAACAAATGCGACAGCGACCGCGTGGCGACAGCCGGGGAATTCTCGACCCCGGGCGTCTGCTGCGCGAGGTGCGCTTCCGTCGACACCTGCCGACGGAGTCGCTGCGCCAGTGGGTCGAGCACTACTGGTTGATCGACTGGGTGTTGGGTGCGCCGTTCGAGCAGCGGGTCGTGCCGCACCCGGCGGTGAACGTGGTGTTCCGCCGGGACCACGGCGGCCCCGAGTCCGGCGAGGTGGCCGGGGTGGGCCGCGACCTGTTCCGGATCACGCTCAACGGCACTGGCCGGGTGTCCGGCGTGCAGTTCCGCCCCGGCGGCTTCCACCCGTTCTGGCGGGGCGCGGTCAGTGAGCTGACCGGCCGCAGGGTGCCGCTGCCCGCCGGCCGGCTGACTTACCCGGACGTCCCGGTGGACGCGGGCACGTCCCTGGCAGCACCCACCTCGGCAGCCGGCGACGACGAGCGCTGCCGGGCGCTGGACACCCTCCTCACCGCCTGGCAGCCGGAGCCGGACCCGATGGCCGAGGAGGCCGTCCGACTGGCCGAGGCGATCCGTACCGACCGGACGGTGCTGCGCGTCGACGACTTCGCCGCGCGGCACGACGTTCCGGTCCGCCGGTTGCAGCGGCTCTTCATGGAGTACGTGGGAGTCGGGCCGAAGTGGGTGATCCGCCGCTACCGGCTCCAGGAGGCGGTCGAACAGGCCGCCGGTGGCCCACTGAGCTGGGCCGACCTCGCCGCCGACCTCGGCTACAGCGACCAGGCCCACCTGGTCCGTGACTTCACCGCAGTGGCCGGGGTGTCCCCCGCCGCGTACGCCCGTTCCGTGCGGTGAGGAGCCGCCAGAGCCGGCAGATCAGCGGCGCCGCAGGACGACCACGGCGACGTCGTCCTGGATCTCCGGTGGCGCCAGTTCCACCAGCAGTCGCGCGCAGAACTGGTCCAGGTCACCGTCGACAGTCGCGGCGCTCGATGCCAGCGCGGCCAGCCCCTCGTCGATGGTGGCGTCGCGTCGCTCGATCAGCCCGTCGGTGTAGAAGACCAGCGTGGCCCCGGCCGGCACCACGAACTCCAGGTCGGCCGGGCGCGGGGCGCGGACGCCGAGCAGCGGCGCGGAGTGCTGCACGAACTCGACCTTGCCGTCCATGACCAGCAGTGGTGGAAGGTGCCCGGCACTGGCCAGCCGGACCCGCCCGGTCGGCGGGTGCATCAGCAGCACGCAGAGCGTCGCCAGCTCGTCCGGCAGCAGGGTGCGCATCAGCTCGTTGACCCGGTGCAGGATCTCGCCGGGCTGGTGGCCCTCGACCGCGTACGCCCGCACCGCGTGCCGCAACTCGGCCATCACGGTCGCCGCGTGCAGCGAGTGGCCGGCGACGTCCCCGATCGCGAGCAGGAGGTGCCCGTCGAGCATCACCAGCTCGTAGAAGTCGCCGCCCACCTCGGTCTGTGCACTGGCCGGCTCGTACCGCACCGCGAGGTCCAGGCCGGCCACCGTGGGCAGCCCACGCGGGAGCAGGCTGCGTTGGAGGGTGACAGCGATCCGGTGCTCCTCGTCGAAGGAGCGCTGCCCCTCCACTGCCGCCGCCACCGCCTGAGCCAGCTGCTTGAGCACCGGGGTCCGCGCGGTCTGGGTGGCGGTCGGGACCGCCACGTACAGCGGGGCCCGGTCCTCGCGCAGTCGGGCGGCGGCGACGGTCACCGTGTCGTCCGTCGGCCAGTCGACGAGCGCCCAGTTCGCCGGGGCCTCCACCCGGACCGTGGCGCCGGTGGGCACCCCGGTGTCGTCGACGACCCACGGCACGACGGCGGCCACCGCGCCGGGGCCGGAGCAGACGCCGGCGAGGCAGTCACCGTCGAAGGTTTCGGCGATCACCGCCGCCGGGCTCTTGAAGATCTGGGCGGCGCCCTCGGCTGCGGCCTCCAGCAGACGCGCGAAGGTCGGCGCCGCGTGCACCGCGAATGTCGTGTCGGCCAACCCGAGCAGCCGCTCGGCGAGCAGTTCGGCGCGCTGCCGGGCCTGGTAGTAGCGCAGCACCGCCCGGGTGGTGGCGATCAGTTCCTCGGGCTCGATCGGCTCGGTCAGGTACGCGTCCGCGCCCCGGGTCAGCCCCTGGGCGCGGTCGGCCACGTCCACGGCGTGCGCCGACACGTGGATGACCGGCATCGCCGGATGCCGTGCCTTGATCTGCTCGCAGACCTCGTAGCCGCTCAGGTCGGGCAGCCGGACGTCGAGGACCACCAGGTCGATCCGGTCCACCTCGACCCGAGCCAACGCCTCGGCGCCGTTCTCGGCCTCCAGCACTGTGAACCCGGCGCGGGTCAGCCAGCTGACCAGCAGGTAACGCTTGGTACGACTGTCGTCGACCACCAGGATGGTTGCCGGCATGCCGTCCACGCCGTCACGCCCCGCCTGTGGGCAGGGAGACGGTGAACGTGCTGCCTCCACCCTGCGCGCTGGTCAGCTCCAGCGTCCCGCCGAGCAGCGTCACCAACCGCCGGGCGTACGGCAGACCGAGGCCGGTGCCGCCGACCCTTGTGGCGCCGGGGATCTGGTAGAACTCCTCGAAGATCCGGTCGTGCAGCTCGGGAGCGATGCCCGGCCCGGTGTCGCTGACCTCGAACTGCCAACGGTCGCCGTTGCGACTGGCCCGCAGCCGCACCTCGCCGCGCTCGGTGAACTTCAACCCGTTGTGCAGCAGGTTGCGCAACACCTGACCGAGCAGCAC
Organism: Micromonospora sp. NPDC005324; assembly: GCF_040607155.1. Lineage (NCBI taxonomy): Bacteria > Bacillati > Actinomycetota > Actinomycetes > Micromonosporales > Micromonosporaceae > Micromonospora > Micromonospora sp. NPDC005324. Next base: position 82,237 of record NZ_JBEXGE010000023.1, read on the forward strand.
CTCGTCGGTGCGCAGGAGAGCCGGCCCGCTGAGCTCCTCCACGACCAGCTCCACCCCGGGGCGGGTGGCCAGCGCGCGCAGGGTGCCGCGCAGTTGACCGAAGACCGGCCGCAGGTCGACATCGGCCAGGTCCGGCTCGATCCGGCCGGATTCCGCCTTGGCCAGGTCGAGGAGTTCGTTGACCAGGTTGAGCAGGTCCGCCGCCGAGGAGCGGATCAGATCGACCTGGCGGCCCTGCTCGTCGGTGAGCGGGTCGGAGGCGGAGTCGGTGAGCAGCCGCCCCAGGCCGATGATCGCGGTGACCGGGGCGCGCAGCTCGTGGCTCACGTTGGCCAGGAACCGGCTCTTCGACTCACTCGCCGCACGGAGCTGGGCCGACTTCTCGTCCAGCTCGGCGTAGAGGGCGACGACGCCGCGGTTGGTCTCCTCCAACTCCTCGGTGAGCTGGTTGTAGAGCGCCAGCACGCCGCTGTTGGTCTCGGCCAGCTCCTCGTTCAGCACGGCCAGCTCGTCGCGCTGACTGCGCACCTCGTCCAGTGCGGCGATGAGCTGCCCGTTCTGCACCGTCAACTCGTCCAGCGCGCTGGCCGGCGCGGTTCGGCCGAGTTCGGTACGGAACTCGGCGAGCCGCTCCGGGGTCGGCGTCGGCGCGTTGGCCGGGACTCGTCGGGACATCCGTACGACCGTAACCCCCTCGACGGTCGACACGCTCAACGTGTCGACCAGTCGGGACACCGCGCCGGACTGCGGCTGGTAGCGGCCGTCCGGGAGCGGGGACACCGGGGCCAGGTCGGCGCGCAGGTGGAACCGACCGTCGGCACCCGCGTCGACGTGGAACGAGACGTCCGCTCCGCCGGTCGTCCGCAGCAGATCCCGGGCCACCTCGCTGAGCGCGGTGGCGATCCGGACCTGGTCCTGGTGTTCGAGGCCGACCACAGCGGCCACCTCGCGACCCCGCTGACGGATCACGAAGATGTCCTGCTCCACCCGCAGCGCCATCTGCAGCAGCGGCAGCGCGGCCGGCTCGCCGGTCATGTCCAGGACCTCGCGACCAGTACGCAGGCGTCGTCGCGCCGCACACCCGCGTCGCGCAGGAGGGTTGCCGCCATCACCAGCGGGGACCGCTCCACCAGACCCGGGTAGTCGGCCAACCGCCAACGGTCGACCACCCCGTCGCTGTGCATCACCAGTCGGGCGTCGGGACCGAACGGGTAGTCGTACTCCCGGATTGTCGGTCGCTGGTGGCCGGCGATGCCGGGCAGTGACACCAGCCCTCGTCGTTTGCCGTCGCCCTCGACGACCACGCCGGAGATGTTGCCCAGGCCGGCGTAGCGCAGCACACCGGCCGCCGATGCCAGCTCGGCGACCGCGAGCGCGGCGCCCCGGGTGTGCGACATGCTCCGGTGCAGGTGACCGACCACCGTCGCCGGTGGGCCGGCCGGCGCGTTCCGGAACGCCGCCAGCGCCGCGTCGGTGGCGGCGCCGGCCAGCGGGCCGTGCCCCAACCCGTCGCTGACCAGCACCTGGTGGCGCCCGTCGGCGACCCGGACGGCGTACCCGTCACCGCTGACCGTTTCTCCGGTGATCGGTCGGGTGAGGGCGCCAGCCCAGGATGGCTGAGCCGCCTCCGCCGGCCAGACCTGCACGGCGAGGACGGTGCCCTTGCCGGGCAGCGAGTATCCGTCGAACCAGCTGGCCTGCCGGACGATGGCACCCAGACCGATGCCGAGCGTGCCGGTGGTGGAGTGCCCGTCCCGAAACGAGATGGTCAGGTCGGCCATGCCGGGACCGGAGTCGATGGCGATCAGCTCCACCCCGGCCTGCCCGGCGCGGCGTACCGGCCGGAGCAGCAGGACGCCGTCGTCGGCGTGCTTGACCAGGTTGCTGGTCAGCTCGGCGGCGACGATGGCCAGGTCGGCGATGCGCCCCGCACCCATCTCCACCTGAGCGCCGAGGCGTTCGGCGGCGCGCCGGACGGCGCTGGCGGCACTGCTGGCCTCCACCCGGAACCAGATGCCACTGTCGGTGACCGCGTCGGCGTTCACCGGGACCACTTGGTGACCGTGATCCGCGTGCCGGTCTCCGCTGAGGTCTCAATCTGGAACTCGTCGACCAGGCGTCGCGACCCACTGAGCCCGAGGCCGAGGCCACCGCCGCTGGTGTAGCCGTCGGTCATGGCCAGGTCGAGGTCGGCGATACCCGGCCCGGAGTCGGCGAAGACGATCTGCACGCCCTTGCGTCGGCCGTTGTCCACGACCGTCACCTCGACCGAACCGCCGCCGCCGTACACCAGGGTGTTGCGGGCCAGCTCGCTCGCCGCGGTGACCACCTTGGTCTGGTCGACGAGGGACAGCTTGACGGCCACCGCCACGGTACGGATCAACTGCCGGACGCGCACCACGTCCTGATCGCTCTGGATCGACTGCGCCTGCGGGTGGCCCAGGTCGACGCCCGCGGTCACGGCGTGGCCGTCTCGGCGTCCGGATCGTCGTCGAGCTGGTATTCGAGCTCGTCGGCGTGGGCCGCCGCGATCAGTTCCATGCCGCGCTCGACGTTCAGTGCGGTACGGATGCCGTTCAGCGACAGCCCGAGTTCGACAAGGGTGATGGCGACGGCCGGACGCATGCCGACCACCACCGTCTCCGCGTCCAGCACCTTGGAGATCGACGCGATGGTGGAGAGCATCCGCCCGACGAAGGAGTCGACGATGTCCAGCGCGGTGATGTCGATGATGACGCCGTGGCAGCCGGTGTCCACGATCCGCTCGGCCAGATCCTCCTGGAGCGCGACCGCCGTCTGGTCGGACATGTCGAGCTGGATGGAGACGAGCAGGATGTCGCCGATCTTGAGGATCGGTACGCGTTCCATCAGACGACCCGACGCGGCTGGCGGCGGGCGGTCTCCACCCCGGTGAGTCGCAGCACGTGGCGCAGCGCGTCGGCGAGGCTCGCCTTGGTGGCGATGTCGCCGAACTCGATGCCGAGCGCCACGATGGTCTGCGCGATCTGCGGACGGATGCCGGAGATGATGCAGTCGGCGCCCATCAGCCGGGCGGCCACCACTGTCTTCAGGATGTGCTGGGCGACCTGGGTGTCCACCGCCGGTACGCCGGTGATGTCGATGATCGCGTACGGCGAGCCGGTGTCGACGAGGGTCTGGAGCAGACGCTCCATGACGACCTGGGCCCGGGCCGAGTCGAGGGTGCCGACCAGCGGTACGGCGACAACGCCCTCCCAGAGCTTGACCACCGGCGTGGAGAGCTCGAGGAGCTGCTCGGCCTGGTCGGCGATCAGGCTCTCCCGGGTGCGGACGAAGCTCTCGAAGGTGAACAGGCCCATCTCGTCGACAAGCTTCGAGAAGGCGACGTAGTCCTGGAGCGCGTTCGGGCCGCCGCTCTCCTGCACCAGCTCGGCCAGCACGTCCTTCAGCGCGAAGACGCTGATCGTGGTCTCGGTGGCGGAGAAGCCCTGCCGGGCCCGGCCACGGGACAGCTCGGAGAGCGCGGCGCGCAGTTCGGCGGCGTTGTCGGCGGACAGGTCGATGGTGCCCTGCTTGCTGGTGGTGATGATGGCGCGGTGCAGGTCCTGGACCTGTCGGCGCAGCTCTGCCTGGCTCAGCCGGCCTCGCAACGAACTGGTGACGATCTCGGTCCACCGACTCGTGACCCGTTCGTCCTGCCCGCTGAGCAGCGCGGCGAGCCGATCACTTTCTTCGGTGCTCAACGCCATTTCGAACCCCCTTGACCTGGACCGGGCGGACTCTATCACCGGGGCCTGACCAACTACTTGCCCCGTAGCAACGGAATGACGATGGCCACCGGATCACGGCTCCCGTCCTACCTCCGACCGTGGTGGTGGGATACCGTTCCCCCGATAACAGGAGGTCTGGCGAATGTCGTTGACGGTGCACACGGAACAACGCGGCGACGTGGTCGTCGTGGCGGTCGCGGGCGAGCTGGACATGGCCACCGCACCGCAGCTACAGGACCAGATCACCGACCTGCTCGACAAGGGCCGCAACCGGCTGGTGTTCGACCTGGCGGACGTCTCGTTCTGCGACTCGACCGGTCTGTCGGTCTTCGTCCGCGCCAAGAACAGCTGCGACGAGGCTGGCGGCGTGGTCCGGCTGGCCGCCCCGCAGCGCGGCGTGCTGCGCATCCTTGAGGTGAGCGGGCTGGTCGAGGTGCTGCACACCTACCCGACGGTGGATGAGGCAGTCGCTGGCGAACCGACGCCGGCTTCCTCCTGACCGTCAGCGTGCGTCACTCGTCCTCGACATAACGGGGACGAGCGATCGCCATGCCCGCCGTCGTCTGCACGGCCAGAGCGCCCAGCAGGAACCCGATCGGCGCGGTCCAGCCGCCGGTGGCCTCGTAGAGGATGCCGACCATCAGCGGGCCGAGGGCGGCGATAACGTACCCGGTGCTCTGCGCGAACGCGGAGAGCGCGACAGTGCCCTCGGCGGTGCGGGCGCGCAGGCCGATGGCGGTCAGGATCATCGGGAACGCCCCCTGACCGATCGCCAGCAGGGCGACCCAGAGCAGCGCGGCACCGTGCGGTGCGAGCGCCAACCCCAGGTAGGCCAGCGCCGACGCGGTGGTCAGCCCGAACACCAGCGGTCGCAGGCTGCCGAGTCGACCGGCCAGGGTGGGCATCAGCAACGCGATCGGCACGCCGAGCGCTGTCACACCGGCGAGCAGCAGCCCGGCCGACTCCGGCTGGTAACCGGCGTCGCGGAACAGCTGGGCCAGCCAGCCCATGATCGCGTACCCACTGAGCGACTGCGCCCCGAAGTAGACGGCCATCGCCCAGCCGAGCCGGGTCCGCGCCGGCCGGACCCGCACCGGTGTGGCGACGACCGCCGTCGGGGTCGCCCGCCGCGCCGCGGCCCGGGTCCGCAGCGCCAGCGGCACCCACGGGAGTACGGCCACCGCGGCCATCGCGGCCCAGACGCCGAGCCCGGCCCGCCACGATCCGAAGGCGTGCGCGATCGGCACCGCGGAGGCGGCGGCCACTGTCGTGCCCACCGTCAACGCCATCGTGTACGCCCCGGTGACCAGGCCGGTGCGGTGCGGGAAGTGCTGCTTGACGAGCATCGGCAGCAGGATGTTGGCGACCGCGATGCCGGACAGCGCCAGCGCGCTGGTCAGCACGAAGATCAAGGCCGAGTCGGTGGCGACCCGGAGCACCTGGCCGACGGCGAGGGCGAGCATGGCGACCACCAGCACGCGGGCCGGCGCCACCCGGCGGACCAGCCACGGGGTGAGCGCGCCGAGGCCGGCGAACGCGATGGTCGGCAGGGTGGTGACCAGACCGGCGGTGACGCCGGAGAGGCCCAGCCCGTCGCGGACCTCGTCGAGCAGTGCGCCGAGGCTGGTCACCACGGCACGCAGGTTGAGCGCGACCAGAAGCATCCCGACCAGCACCAGCGCGCCACCGGTCGCCGGGTGCGTCCGCCGGCCGGCACCGGGGTCCCGCGTCGGGCGAGGGTCGACGGCGGCGGGGGCGGGCAGCGCCGGAGCGGCGGTTGGTGGCGGGGTCATGACCTCTAACCTACAATCATGGGATGAATTTGGGACCGGTGATGTAACCAGTGCCACCGTCGGTTGATTTCCCCTCCGCGCCGCCGGTGCCGCCCAGCGGTCAGCCCGCCGTGCCGCCCCGCGGCCACCGGGTCCGGCAGACCACCGAGCAACTCCGCGCCCGGATCCTCGGCGGCGAGTGGCCCGTCGGCGGGCGCATTCCCACCGAGCCGCAACTGGTCGCCGCGCTGGGCGTCGGGCGCAACACGGTCCGCGAGGCGGTCCGCGCCCTGGTGCACGCCGGGGTGCTGGAGTGCCGGCAGGGCTCGGGCACCTACGTGCTGTCCACCGACGAACTGGCACCGGTGGTCGCCCGCCGGCTCGGCGACGACCGGATGACCGAGGTCATTGAGGTACGCCGCGCCTTCGAGGTGGAGGCCGCCCGGCTCGCCGCGCTGAGGCGTACGCCGGAAGACCTGGCGGCGCTCGACGGCGCGCTCGCCCAGCGCGAGGCCGCCTGGCACGGCGGCCGGGTCGACGCGTTCGTCGAGGCCGACGCGGCACTGCACACGGCGGTGGTCGCCGCCGCGCACAACACCATGCTCGCCGAGCTGTACGCCTCGGTGGGCACCGCCCTGCGCAGCACTGTCGCCCAGGCCATGGGTGGGGCGCTCACCCCCGAGCGCTACGTCGACCACACCCGGTTGGTCGAGGCGATCCGGGCCGGCGATCCCGGCCGGGCGGCGCTCGAAGCCGGCGCTTTTCTGGAACCCGCCGAACGGGCATAGGTTGTGCCCGACAGAAAAGCGGACACCTCGGGAGTACGAATGCTCAAGGGCTTCAAAGACTTCATCATGCGCGGCAACGTCGTCGACCTGGCGGTCGGTGTCGTCATCGGCGCCGCGTTCACGGGCGTGGTCACCCAGCTCACCAAGTCGTTCCTCGAACCGCTCGTTCGAGTGATCATCGCGCTGATGACCGGCAGCAAGGACGGGCTCAGCGGCTCCACGCCGAAGTTCCGCGGGATTCCGTTCGACTGGGTGGCGTTCGTCAACGCGACGATCACCTTCCTGCTGACCGCGCTGGCGCTCTACTTCCTGGTCGTCTACCCGATGAACCGGTTGGCCGAGCGGCGCAAGCGGGGCGAGGAGCCGCCGCCCTCGGCACCGAGCGAGGAGGTCAAGCTGCTCACCGAGATCCGGGACGCCTTGGTCTCCGCCGGCCACACCACCCCGGGCCAGCAGCGCGGGGCACTGGACGACGTGCTGGGCCGCCGTCCCGAGCCGCCGACGCAGCGCTGACCCGAACGGATGCACATCGGCCCCTGTGGGATTCCCGCAGGGGCCGCACCTTCTCGTACGTGTGTTCGATAGAGTCCCGCCATGGAGCAGCGAAAGCACTGGTGGAACGGGAAGTGGGGGCGGCTGGCCCGGCGGGACGTCTTCCTGCGGGTGGACGCCGACCGGTGGCACGTCGAGCAGCGGGCCGGCGGTGCCGAGGGCATCTCCCGCTTCTACGAGTACGGCAGTGCGGACGAGGCCGAGGACACTGTCCGGGCACTGCTCGACGGCCCGGACACCTGGCGGGAGCTGTCCCCCCGCCCGCCCAGCGGCTGGACCCTCCCGAAGAGCTGAGGAGTTGGACGCGCTCCGACGACCGACGACCGACCGCCACCGCGTGGCCTGGCGGCGGTAGCGCTTTCGACGGTGATGACTCTGAGGCATATTGATGCCGCACAGTCATCACGCCCTCCGGGGTGGCCACGCCGACGGCGACGGCGACGTCACCCTCGCGCGAGGGGCGGGTCGGTCGGCGGCGGCGTTTAGCGGCGCGCCGCCCTGGGAACCGCAGCGGGATGGACCAGCAGGACGAGCAGCAGGCGACCATCTCGCGGATCACCACCGGGATGCCGGTGATCGACTCAGCTGGCACCGAGGTCGGGACCGTGGACCTCGTCCAGCGGGGTGACCCGAACGCGGTGACCGTCCAGACACCGACCGCCGACCCGGGCAGCAGCCTGGACGAGCTGATCGAGGCGACTGCGGTCGAGGAACCAGACGTCCCGGCCGATCTGGCGGCGCGGCTGCTGCACAGCGGCTACCTGAAGGTGTCGACCGACCTGACCCGCACCGGCGCGGTCTACGTACCGGCGGACCGGATCGGGTCGGTGGCCGACGGCCGGGTCCTCCTGGCCGTCGGGGTGGCCGACCTACCGCCCGAGGAGTGACCCCCGAGTGGATCTTCCCGGCGCGGCGGGGGCGGGCTGCTCCGGCGCGACCGGCTGGTCCGGCGCCGGCGCGGTGGGCTGGCGGCGGTGGAAGAGCAGCAGCATCAGACAGCCCGCGACCAGGCCCCAGAACGCGCCGCCCACGCCGATCAGCGTCACCCCGGACGCGGTCACCACGAAGGTGACCACGGCGGCCTCGCGGGTCGCCGGGTCGGTCACCGCCGAGGCGAGCGCGGTGGCGAGGGCGCCCAGTAGCGCCAGCCCGGCGACCGCCTCGATGAGGATCGGTGGGGCGACCGCCACCAGCGTGGTGGCCACCCCGGCACCCAGGCCGAGCACCGCCAGCCCAGCGCCCGCGATGACCGAGGCGATCCACCGGCGCTCCGGGTCGGGGTGCGCGTCGGGGCCGGCGGCCAGCGCGGCGGTGATCGCCGCGAGGTTCACCGCGTGCCCGCCGGCCGGGGCGGCGAGCAGACTGGCCAGACCGGTGGTCCGCAGCGCCGCGCCGAACGGCGGCCGGTAGCCGTAGCCGACCAGCACCGCCATGCCGGGTACGTTCTGCGCGGCCATGGTGACCAGGAACAGCGGCACTGCCAACCCGACCAGTGCGGACGCGTTCCAGGCCGGCGCGGTCAGCGTGACCGACGGGATCAGCGCGGCACCGGTCAGGCCAGCCGGCGGTGCGGTCAGTGCGATCGCCGCCACCGCCACCACCAGCGCACCGGGCACCGCCCAGCGACGGGCGAACCGGTGCAGCAGCAGCCAGCCGACCACCACCGGCCCGGCCACCACCGGCAGCTCGACCAGCGCCCGGACCGGGGCGGTGCACAGCGGCAGCAGCACCCCGGCGAGCATCGCGCCGGCCACCGGCTTGGGGATGGCGGCCACCGCACGGCCGAGTGGCGGGAACAACCCGGCCGCGACGATCAGCGCGCCGGAGACGAGGAAGGCGCCCACCGCCACCGGCCATCCGCCCGGCGGCGACCCGGTCGCCACCAGCAGCGCCGCGCCCGGAGTGGACCAGGCCGCGCTCATCGGGATCCGGTACCGCCAGCCCAGCCAGACGGCGACGAACCCACTCGCCACGCAGAGAGCGAGCAGGCCGGAGGCGGCCTGCGCGTCCGACGCGCCCGCCGCTTTGAGCCCGGCCAGCACGACGGTGAACGAGCTGGCGAAGCCCACCAGCGCGGTCACCACCCCCGCCAGCACTGGTTGTACGCGTCCGGCCACCCCATCCTCCCGACTGTTCCGTTTACGGAACGGAAGCGTGTAGCACGATAGCCGGGTGCCGCACCCACCACCAGCCCCGCGCCCGGGCCTCGACGTGGACCCCGCCGTCGTCGGGCGCCGGGTTCGCGCCCTGCGCGAGGAGCAGGGGATCTCGCTGTCCACACTCGCCCGGCTCGCCGGCGTCGGAAAGGCCACCCTCTCCGGCCTGGAGCACGGCACCCGCAACCCGACCCTGGAGACGCTCTGGGCGGTCACCGCGCAACTCGGCGTACCGCTGACGGCGGTGCTGGCGGAGCCGGCCGCCGGGCCCACAGTGCACGGCACCGCTGTCACCGCGACCCTGCTGGAGGTCTTCACCGACACCGACGCGACCTACGAGCTGTACCGGATGCGGGTCGCGCCCGGCCCCGGCCAGCTCTCCCCCGCCCACCCGACGGGAGTCACCGAGCACGTCACCGTCTTCGCCGGGGTGCTGCGCGCCGGGCCGGCCGACGCGCCGCTGACCGCCCCGGCCGGCGGTCACCTCCGCTGGGTGTCGGACGTGCCACACAGCTACGCGGCGGTGGGTGACGAGGAGGTCGCCGCCAGCCTGCTCCTGCGCTATCCGCGCCGCTGAGACCCCGCCGATCGGTCACGGACCGTCGGCCCGGTCGACGAAAATCGCAATCATTTCTCGACCTAGGTAGGAGGCGTAGAGACGAATGCGGGTTGTTCTTGGCAAGCTTGACCCCATGACGCTGATCCTCCGCTCGGTCATCCTCAACGACATCGGCTTGGTGCGCACCAACAACGAGGACTCCGCCCTCGCCGGTGACCGCCTGATCGCCGTCGCCGACGGCATGGGTGGGCTGCCTGCGGGCGAGGTGGCGAGCGAGATCGTGATCCGGATCCTGGACGAACTGGCTCCGCCCACCGACCCCGACGGCGCCGCCGACGCGCTGCGTGCCGTGGTCAGCACCGCCAACCAGCGCATCCACGCCGCCATCACCGTCGACCCGAGCCGGGACGGCATGGGTACGACGCTCACCGCGGCGCTGCTGGCCGGGGAGACGCTGGTGCTGGCCCAGGTGGGCGACTCCCGCTGCTACCTGCTGCGCGAGGGCGAGCTGACCCAGCTCACCCGGGACGACACGTTCGTGCAGGCACTTGTGGATCAGGGCACCCTCTCTCCCGAGCAGGCCCGCCACCACCCGCAGCGGTCCCTGGTGACCCGGGCCGTGCAGGGCGCCGACACCCCACCCGCGGTCGGGGTGCTCACCGTCGTCCCCGGCGACCGGCTGCTGCTGTGCAGCGACGGGCTCTCCGACTACGTCGAGGAGGAGGCCATCGCCACGGCCCTGGGCATGTACGCCGACCGTCAGCAGTGCGGTGAACAGTTGGTGAAGCTGGCCCACCACGCCGGCGCGCCGGACAACGTCACAGTCGTGGTCTCCGACGTCGTCGCCCGCTGACCCGTACGGCCCGGTCACCACTGCGCGGATCGGGCCAATCCGGTTGCTGCGACCCGCGCGGCGGGTTGAGATGGGCGAATGACCATCCGCCGGGTGACCGACGACGACCGTCTCACCACCAGCTTCCCCCTGGCCGCGTACGCCTTCGAGTCCTCGCCGCTCAATGCTGCCCGCACCGCCGAGTTCCGCGACTACCTGCCCTACAACCAGGGCAACCGGACGCTGATCGCCGAGGAGGGCGGCACCACGTTGGCCGCCGTCTCGGCCATTCCGATGCGACAGAACCTGCGCGGGGTGGTGCTGCCGATGGCCGGTGTCGCCGGGGTGGCAACCCATCCGCTGGCCCGCCGGCAGGGGCACGTCCGGACGCTGCTGCACCAACTCCTCGACGAGATGCGCGACGAGGGCCATCCGCTCAGCGCGCTCTATCCGTTCCGGCCCAGCTTCTACGCCCGATTCGGCTACGTCGGGCTGCCCAAGCCGCGCCGGGTCACCTTCACGCCGGCCAACCTGGCCGCGCTGCTCCGGGTGGACCTGCCCGGCGAGGTCGGCTGGGAACGCGTCGCCGCCGGCTATCCAACGTGGCGGGCGTTCACCGAGCGCAACCTCCAGGAACGACACGGCTTCGCGATCTTCCCGGACTACCGGGCGGTCGGTATGCGTGACCGTGACGAGTACTGGCTGCTCACCGCCCGGGTGGGCGGGGAGGTCACCGGCGCGGTGACGTACCGGATCGACGAACACGGCGGCACGCTGCACGGCAACGAGCTGCTGGTCACCGACCCGCTCGCGCGGGCGCTGCTGTTGCAGTTCTTCGCCCGGCACGTCGACCAGATCGAGCGGATCACCGTCCAGGTTCCGCCCGACGAGTTGCCCGAGCTGTGGCTGACCGACCTGGACGTGCACGTCGAGGCCCGCACGGCCGTGCCGGGTTCGTCCGCGCCGATGGCCCGGCTGCTGTCGCTGGACGCGTTGAGCGGGCTGCCCGCCGGCCCGGGCCGGGTGCGGATCGAGCTGACCGGGGACCGTTGGTTGGCCGGCACCCACCTGCTCGACGGCACGACCGGCGCGCTGGAACGTGTCGACGACACCACCGGCCGCGCGCCGACCGCCACGCTCACCGCCGCCGGGCTCTCCGCCCTCGCGTACGGGGTGCTGGACCCGGCCGAGCTGCCGCTGCGCGGTCTGGGCGAGGTGCCGGCGGACGCCGCCACGGAACTGCGCGGCCTCTTCCCCCGCCGGGTGCCGTATCTCTTCGCCGACTTCTGAGCCCTCCTCACAATCGGGTTTCCCGCCTCGGCGACAGTGGGTACGGTCCCGCGCATGCCGGAGTGGTTACAGGCGGGTGGTTGGGGGCTGCTGGCCGGATCGGCGCTGCTGATCGGGGCGGCGGTCGGCTGGTTCGCCCAGGTGCCGCAGCGCGTCATCGCGTCGATCATGGCGTTCGGCGCGGGGGTTCTGCTCTCCGCCGTGTCGTTCGAGTTGATCGCCGAGGCGCACGCGCAGGGCGGGCTGCTGCCCACCGTTCTCGGCGCTGCCGTCGGCGCTGTGGTCTACACAGTTGCCAACCTGGTTCTCGCTCGGCGCGGCGCCCGGCACCGGAAGCGGTCCGGCGACCAGCAGCCCTCCGAGGGCGAGCAGCCCGGCTCCGGGTCGGCGCTCGCCGTCGGCGCGCTGCTCGACGGCGTACCGGAATCGGTGGTGATCGGCGCCAGCCTGCTCAGCGGCGGCGCGGTCAGCCTGGTCACTGTGGCGGCGGTGTTCCTCAGCAACGTGCCGGAGGGGCTGTCCAGCGCCGCCGGCATGCGCCAGGCCGGCCGCACCCGACGGTACGTTTTCCTGCTCTGGGCCGGGATCGCGCTGATCAGTGGCGTCGCCGCGCTGGTCGGCAACACCCTGCTGGGTGGCGCGCCGCCGGAGGTGCTGGCCGCCATCACCGCGTTGGCCGCCGGGGCGATCCTCGCCATGATCACCGACACCATGGTCCCGGAGGCGTTCGAAAACGCGCACCTACTGGTCGGGCTGGTCACGGTCGCCGGCTTCCTGACCGCCTTCGCCCTCTCCCACACCTGATGATGGCGTCTTAGCTGTGCATTAAACCGGCCCGGCGGATTCGTCGCGATGCCGTCGCGGCTCCTAGCATCACGTGGTGCGCATGACGTCGCTTGCCGTTCTCCTCGTCCTCGGTGTCGCCACCGCGACCCTGCCCGCCTGCGCGCCCGACGACCCGGCCCCCGCCTTCGAGGCCGGCTCGACCGTCGCGCCGACGGCGCCGCCGACCGGCGGTCAGAGCGAAGCGCCGGGTGCCCGCGACGGCCTCGGCGGCCCGGGGGCCAGCGCCAGCCCGAAGCCCGCCAACAAGGTGCTCGCCGCCGGCAACCCGAACGGCAGGGCCTCCGTGCCGGCCGAGGCGCAGGCGGTGGACACCTCGAAGCCGACCCGGACCATCGGCACCGGCACCCCGGCGAGCTGCACCTCCGCGGCGGTCGTGAAGGCCGTCGCGGCCGGCGGTGTCATCACGTTCAACTGTGGACCGGCCCCGGTGACGATCAAGATGGCCGCCACCGCGAAGGTCCGCAACGCCAACGGCCCGAAGATCGTGCTGGACGGCGGCGGCACTGTCACGCTGAGCGGCCAGGGGCAGCGCCGCATCCTCTACATGAACACCTGCGACGAGGCCCAGGGCTTCACCACCTCGCACTGCCAGAACCAGGATCACCCGCAGCTCACGGTGCAGAACCTCACCTTCGCCGAGGGCAACTCCACCGGCGAGAAGGCCGAGGGTGGCGGCGGTGGGGCGATCTTCGTCCGCGGTGGGCGGCTGAAGGTGGTCAACTCACGCTTCGTCCGCAACCGCTGCGACCGCACCGGCCCCGACCTGGGTGGCGCGGCCGTCCGGGTGCTGAGTCAGTACGAGAACAAGCCGGTGTACGTGGTGGGCAGCACCTTCGACGGCGGTTCCTGCTCCAACGGAGGGGCGCTGAGCAGCATCGGCGTGTCGTGGGTGGTGCTGAACAGCCTGCTCAGGAACAACGAGGCGATCGGCAGCGGCGCCAACCCGGCCAAGTCCGGCACGCCCGGCGGCGGCAGCGGCGGCGCGATCTACTGCGACGGCAACGAGTTCACCGTACGGATCGCCGGCACGATCATCGAGAACAACAAGGCCAACGAGGGCGGCGGCGCGATCTTCTTCGTGAGCAACAACCGCACCGGCACGATGAAGATCGAAAACTCGACCCTGCGCCGCAACCCCAGCGCCAAGTTCGAGACGCGCGGCTTCCCCGGCATCTTCTTCCTGGGCGCCCGCAACCCCACTGTGACGGGCTCCAAACTGAGCTGAGGCCGCGTAGCTCAGTAGGGGTTTCCTTCGCCCGGGGGACGGGCGCGGAGGAGGGCGGCGGGGCGGCCGGGCAGGTCCCGTGCGCCGGACATCGGCGGGCTTGCCGTGTGGTCGCCCTCGGCCATTCCGGCGAAGAGTTCCCTGAGCGCCGTCAGCGCACTGATCTTGGGCTGCCAACCCAGCTCGGTCTCCGCGCGCTCACTGGACATCAGCGGGGCGTTCAGACCCAGCTCCACCCAGCCCGCGTCGACCGGTTGCAGCCGCGCCCGCCAGGTCAGCGCCGCCGCCGCCCGCAGCACCGGCGCGGCGACCGGCACCGTCCAACCATGGAAGTGCCGGGCCACCAGCTCCGGAGTGAGCACCGGGTCCGCGGCGACATTGAAGGCGCCGCGCGCATCACCCAACACCGCCCGGGCGTACGCGTCAGCCACGTCATCGGCGTGCACCGCCTGCATCCGCAACCGGCGGTTCGTCGGCACCAGCGGGATCCGGCCGAAGCGCAGCAGCCGCACCGGCGCCAGCGGGCCGAGGAAGTAACGCGTGATCTCCGCACCGGCGGCCCGTTGGAAGATCAACCCGGGTCGCATCCGCACCACCCGCAGCGTCGGGTGGTCCCTTTCGAGCCCGTCCAGCAGCGCCTCGACCTCAGCCTTGTGCTCGCTGTACGACGACCCGGGCACACCTGTGGCCGGCCACCGCTCGCTGATCGGGTGGTCCTTCGGGCCGGGCGCGTAGGTGCCGACCGACGAGGCGTACACCAGAGCCGGAACACCGGCCTGGACCACCGCGTTGATCACCGCCCGGCTGCCCTCGACGTTGGTCCGGCGCAGCACCCGCTGGTCGTGGCTGGGCTGGATCTGCCAGGCCAGGTGCACCACCGCGTCCGCACCCGCGAACACCTCGGCGAGCTGCCCGGCCGCGCCCGGCGCGCCGATGTCGCAGGAGTGCCACTCCACCTGGTCGTACGGCTCGCCGGCATCCGGGCCGGGCAACCGCCGAACGACACCGGCCAGCTCCACGCCCCGTTCCCGGCGCAGCCGCCGCAGCACCGCCGTACCGACGTTGCCGCTCGCCCCCACCACCACGATCCGCATGCCCGACCCCGTACCCGCCCAGCAGCAGCTCAACCACCCCCCAGCCCGCCGCCCGCGCGGCTTGATCCACTCGACTTCCTGCAAGTCGCGGCATCCGCGCGCCCAGCACAGCCCGACTTCCGGGATCCCGAGCTGATCCCGCCGAAGTCAGGTCCCTGTCATCGCAGTCGAGCGGTGTCCGCAGGTCGGGCAGGCGTCGTCGAGCACTCGTCGACGTACGGTCCGGTGTCGGGCGGCCTGGCCGGCGAGGGCCGCTGCCAGCAGGGCCGCGCCGACGAGGAGGATCGACCCGGCGGTGACGGCAAAGGCCGTCGGGGTGGGTCCGCCTCCGCTGGTACCCCAGGTCGCCTGGCTGAGCTGGTCGGCGCCGAAGAGGCCGGCCGGGGCGGCCAGCAGCAGGGTCGCCCAGAGGCCGACGTCGTCGGCTCGCAGGGCGCGACCGAGGCCGACGAGCAGGACCAGTGCGAACATCAACCCCCCGGCCATCGCCAGCAGTTCGGGGGTCGAGCCGTACGAGGTGAACATGTTCCCGCCGTTCTCGGCGGCGCTGAATGCCACCGATGCGGCCGTCACACAACCGGCCGTGAGCGGCGGCAGGCTACGCGCGACCCACCCGGGATGGGAGGGCAGCGCGAGCGTGGCCAAGCCGAGCGCGACGGCGGGGACCAGCACGAACAGCGGTGGCCCAGGTTGTCCGGTGACGGCGGCCACTGGTGGCACGGCGACGGTCAGTAGGAGGCCACCGGCTGCGACGGTTCGGGCCCAGTAACCGGGCAGCGCCATGGCGGTGAGGCCGACGACCAGCCAGCCCAGCCAGATGACAGCGCCGAGGGTCTGGAACGGACCAACCGGGTCCAGCCTGGCGAAGCGGGGGTCTTCGAACTCGACCTGCAGGAGCAGGAAGGTCGCGACCGCGACGAGGGTGTTCAGCGCCGCGGTCGCGGTCAACGGAAGAGCCGCAACCAGCCCGAGAGCGCCGTACCCGCGCAGTCGCTCCCGGAGCCCGGCGCCGAGCAGATCGACGGCGTCGTGTGGGGATGGCCAGCGCCGCCCCGGACCGACGGTGTCGAGGTATGTCCCGACGATCTCGTCGCCCCGCTCGGCCTGGTAGTCACCCGGGTAGGCCCACAGCAGCCGCCGGTAGCGGGACTCCAGCGGCGACCCGGCCTGTTCCTGCGCGTGGTTGGGCCGGTTCATGCCGGGCCTCCGGTCGGTCGAAGGATGGGATGGGCGGCCGTGCCGGGGATGTTGAGAGGGCCGCGTGAGGTGCCGTCGGCGGTGCGGGTGCCCGCCGGTCGGGCACGTAACCGCTGCGTGGCGGCCTCAACGTTGCGGCGCAGCCGTTCGGCCTCGGCGCTGAGCACGGAACGGCCGGCTTCGGTGAGCCGGTAGTAGCGGCGCAGCCGCCCCTCGACGACCTCCTCGTGGTCCCGCTCGACCAGCCCTTCGTCGGTGAGGCGGTCGAGTGCGCCGTAGAGGGTGCCGGGCCGCAGCGCCAACCGCCCACCGGAGAGGGCCGCCACGTCGCTGACGATGCCGTAGCCATGCATGGGTTCCCGCGCCAGGGCGGTGAGGATCAGGAAGGTGGGTTCCCGCAGCGGCGCCGGTGTAGCCATGGCGTCAATATATCGGCGATGAAGCTATACCGGTGACAAAGCGGTGCCGAAGTTTGCCCAAGGTGTGCCCACACCGTCGCGGGCGTAGATCGGCATCGCTCCTCTGGAGCGGGGGCGGACATCAGCCGGGGCGCAGACGGTCGGGTAACCTGAGCGCGCGGGCCGCTAGCTCAATGGCAGAGCTGTGGACTTTTAATTTCCAGGGGCGCTCTTTGTCCCCGCCACTTACCGTAACGCGTTTTCGTCCGGACCCTTGCGCCCGTGTCCAGGAAAATGCCGCCACGTATCAGCAGGTCAGCTCGGTCGTTACCCATTGTGTTCGCCAGGTCTGCGATTGCTCGTGGTCGAAATCCAGACTCTAGGCTTGTAATCCCTCCAGGGCCGCTGGCATCCGATCACCCATGGAACACCCATGGCCCCGCCATCCACCCTGCCTGATAGCTCAGGGGGTAGCGATCTGGCAACTCTCGGACTTAGCTCACGTGTCGGCCGAATTCCGCCGCTGAGCCTGGCATGCTCGTTCCTCTTCCGCCACCCTCTCTTCTGCGGCAGAGAGGGCTTTTATCGCTCGTTCGGCGACTCGACGGATCCCGGAGAGAAACATAGCGCCCGTGTCATCCGTATGGCCGTCTCGCCTAATTGCGGCGGGGATAGCGACTTCCAGCATGCCTAAGAGGAAAGTAGTGGCAAGCTGTGCTGGTACAACCAGCCCCAGATTAGTGGGGCCGCATGCCAGCGCAACTTCATCACCACGAGTAACGAAGTTCTCGTGCCAACCTTGCGAGCCGCCGTGGATGTGACTGCTGGACAGACCGTAGAAATAGTTCAGCTTCGTTGTCACCAATCCGGAGAGCCGTGCCATAGAGATAGGCTTATCGTCGGGAAATAGTGGCCCGGCCCATCCGAACATGGACTTGAATCGTTTCCCGTAGCGCCCGATAAGCTCGTCGCGCTTAGCGTCGAGCGCCGCCAAGGTGTCAGCATCGAAATACTTCTCCGGGTCCAATGCTCCGGTGGCAGTCAGCTCGTCGGCGACCGACCGGATAAACACTTCATGGTGTCGAACGTACATCTCCACCAGCTCAGGATGATCGGCTCCCGGACTTGCGTGTTCGGCCAGCACGGATGCGATGATGACCAACTCCTGCATGGTGCGAACGCGAGTGAGAGCTCCGCTGGGATAGCCACCCCGCAGCAGCCACGTCACCTCGTCGAACGCGAGCATGGTTCGGGCAAAGAGTCCCCGGACAACCTCATAGTAGTTAGCAAATTCAAGGCGGTCGGGATCGTCCTTCGAGGCGCTTTCGATGGCACCGTGTGCCCATTCGGCAGCCTCAAAAGCACACACGTGGAGCATCACCATCGCATCCAGGCCCGGCTGGTAGCGCTCGCCCAACCGATCGCGAAACGCTGAGCGCTGCTCCGTGTTGGCGGCAAGGCTCTCACTCCACGTTAAATCCAGACGGGCACGGAAGCGCCTTAGGCGTTCTTCGTCGACGGCCTCCTCGGTAGTGCCGAAGGCGAACTCCACGTCATGCACTGGCTCATTATCCCGGCGCGGACAGCCCTGCCCAAGTCCATAATCCTCGGAAGGCACCTTCGAGGGTCAAGGTTGATCCGGCGTGGGCGATGCCGACGTGGATGCGTTGAGCGGCGATGACCAGGGCTCCGCGGCAGCTGACACGGCGTTGAACCCGGATCGGTTCGGGTGTCGGGGTTGGTGGTGGTCCGGCGGGGCGGGCGGCGCGGATGCGGGCGATCTCGGCCGGTGCCAGCGGGTTGGGCAGGCTGCGTAGTAGGACGCCGTCGGCGGTGATCTGCTACCACCCGCAGCGCACTCGAATTAGGGGCGAGGGATACCAGATCTTTTGTCGCTTTTTCGCTGGCGTGGCGCAGTTGCGCTTCCGACCTTACCTAGCGAATTCATCTGCTCGAACAAGGTGATCGCCTCAGCGACCCGCCCCTCCGACCGATAAGCGACAGCCAGCTCGTTGACCGTGGTCAACGTGTCGGGATGATCGTCGCCGAGGACCCGCCGACGGTTGGACAGCACCTGCTCGAACAAGTTGATCGCCTCAGCGACCCGCCCCACCGACCGATAAGCGACAGCAAGCTCGTTGACCGTGGTCAACGTGTCGGGGTAGTCGTCGCCGAGGACCCGCCGATAGTCGGCTAGAACCTGCTCGAACAAGGCGATCGCCTCAGCGACCCGCCCCACCGACCGATAAGCGCCAGCCAATTTGCTGACCGAGGTCAGGGTGTCGGGATGATTGTCCCCGAGGACCCGCCGACGGTCAGCCAGAACCTGCTCGAACAAGGCGATCGCCTCAGCGACCCGCCCCACCGACCGATAAGCGCCAGCCAGGTTGCTGACCGAGGTCAGGGTGTCGGGATGATTGTCCCCGAGGACCCGCCGACGGTCAGCCAGAACCTGCTCGAACAAGGCGATCGCCTCAGCGACCCGCCCCACCGACCGATAGGCGCCAGCCAGGTTGCTGACCGAGGTCAGGGTGTCGGGATGATTGTCCCCGAGGACCCGCAGGTCGTCGGTTACCGCCTGCTCGAACAAGGTGATGGCCTCAGCGACCCGCCCCAGGGACTTGTAGGCGTAGGCCAGGTTGTTGACGGAGGTCAGGGTATCTGGGTGGTCGTGCCCAAGGACCCGCCGACGGTTGGCTAGCACCTGCTCGAATAAGGTAATCGCCTCAGCGACCCGCCCCACCATCAAGTAACCGCCAGCCAACTCGTTGACCGAGGTCAGCGTGTCAGGGTGATCGTGCCCGAGGATCCGCCGACGGTTGGCTAGCACCTGCTCGAACAAGGTAATCGCCTCAGCGACCCGCCCCACTGACTCGTAGGCGTAAGCGGCCTTGCTGACCGTGGCCAGCGTGTCTGGATGGTCGTCCCCGAGGACCCGCCGACGGTTGGCTAGCACCTGCTCGAACAAGTCGATTGCCTCAGCGCCTCGCCCCACCGACACGTAGGCGTAAGCCACGGTGCTGAGCGAGGTCAAGGTATCTGGGTGATCGTCCCCGAGGACTCGCCGGTCGTCGGTCACCACCTGCTCGAACAAGGTGATCGCCTCAGCGACCCGTCCCTTCGATCGGTAGGCGTTAGCCAGGTTGCTAGCCGAGGTCAGGGTGTTGGGATGATCGTCCCCGAGGGCCCGCTCGTCGTCGGCAACCACCTGCTCGATCGATGTAGTCGTCTCAGCGGCCGGATCGCGTACCTGCAGCCGAGAAGATTCTCGGGCATCCGGCAATAGCCGCGGCGCGGAAGTTCTTGCGACGGCGCGGAGGAGGTTTATGGCCAGCCCGCTTCTCGCAGTAACACCTATCGAGTAAGCCGGGGTGTCTCTAGCCAGCGCAGCAACGAGGTAGCGAGCGAAGGAAGTCATGCCGGCTCACCGCCTGGACCAACAGTGCTCTGACTCGTTGCTGCGGTCTCGGGCGCAGGCTGTCTCGGCTGGTGAGGTATGAATGTCTGCCCAGCAGCGTCTGGGGACGCCAAGGCTGGAAATTGGCGCGCTAGCTGTTCGACGATCAAAGGGGCAGCAACCCCGGCTGCGAAGGCACCGAAGGTTCCATTCACCACCTCTGCCTCGACAGCTATGGTGGCAACCCCGCTGCTCACCCCTAGGCGGATGACCACTGAAGTGATGAAGGGACCGAACGGTGGCTCCCCGCGGCGGCGCCAAGGCCAGTTCTTGCAACGTCTGACTGCTGCAGCGAATTGAAGCCCTTCCACTGCAAACCCACCGAAGCATCCGACAGCAGCGGCGAGATACCAGACCATACGCGAGAGACTACAGTCCCCCTCCCAGGATTGGAGTCGATAGATCGACGCCCGCGTGCCATCCCGTATGCCGTCGACCCGCCCTCCTGGGGAGCGGGTCGCCGCCCGAGCCGCCACGTCAAGCGGATCTTGACGGCTCGTTCACGCGCTGGCGGCTCGGGCGGGGTTCTGCTCGGCCTGGCAGGGTCGATGGCAGGCGGGTTGGCTGGTTGATTTTGATCGTTCGCCGCTCCGAGCCGGCTCCTTAGCCATCCCGTTGGCCTTCGTCCGCAGACTGCGGAGTCGGTGGGACCTGCCCGGTCAAGGTGGAGCAAACCACTGTCTGAAAGACCTTGACGGGGCGGCCCCGGTTGCGCAATCGGCGGAGCGGAGCCGCGTGGTGGCGGTCCCCGCGGTGTCGGGCTCGACGAGCGTCCGGAAAGTAAAGCTGCCGGTCGATCAGCGCGTGGCCCTTCGCTGACTGGTAGGCCACGAACGCCCCGACCTGGCAGTTCTCCGTCCGCCCGCCGGTGCCCGAATACTGGCGCTGCAACCCCGCCGACCGGCTGTCCTTCTTCAGGAACCCGGGTGTCATCGGCGACCAACACACCGTCCGAATCACCGAGGTGCTCAACGACGTAGTCCCGCACATCGTCAAGGACCGCGTCGACGTCCCAGTCCGCCCACCGCAACAACCTCTACATCCCGTCCGGCGACACATCCCGGCCTGCTCAGCAAGGGCCCAGCCGTTCTTGCGCCCCAAACCCGAGACCAGCCCACACAAGTAGCGACGCACCCGCCGCCGTGGTTCCGACCGGCGAAACCGAGGCCCGATCCGGGCATGCCACCGGTCGAACTCGCCATGCCACTGATCGATATCCAGGTCCGTCGCAGCAAGACCAACGAACGCAAGTTGAACTCGATTCGCCTACTGCCGTTGCAGTATTAGTTCGCGGGGAATAGCCGACCTGTCTCCGCACCCTGGGCGTCGAGGAGCACTAGGACCTGACCGTCGAAACCTGCTCGTCTGGCCGTCACGAGCCATCCTCCGACCGACGCACTGCCTGTGCAAAACATGAGCGTGACTCCTCGTGCGGTGGTGAGTAGTGTTCCGCTGGCAGCGGTGATCCACCGACCGCTCTCGTCGTTGCAGCCGTCGGATCCGCGCCATTCACCGTCGGCCGTGAACTTCACGTACGCCGCTTTGTGCCCGGTGCGGGGTACCCAGCGACCTGTCAGCCGGGTTCGGTCCACCGGCACCAGTGTCGCCGGTAGGGCGACCGCTGGTCTCAGTTCCCGGCGGGCGTCGTCGGTGACCACCGGTGGTTCCAACAGGTCGTCGGCCTTGTCGGGCTCGGGGGTCGGTGTCGCCCCGGGGATCAGCCGGGCGACCGGTTGCGCTCGTGCGTCCAGGAGTACGGGTAGCCCTGCGCCGTCGAACTGGTAGGCGGTGACGCGGCGCAGCCATTCGGGGGTTTCTTGACTGGCCTTCGCACAGCCGGGGATGCCTTCGACCGCGGCAGTGGAAGCCGTGAAGATGTCCGCGAGGAAGGTGCCGTCGCTACTGGCCCGCCAGGATCCGCCCACAGTGCCGCAGCGGCTGCCGATCAGGTCCAGATCGCCGTCCGCGAGGCGCAGGATCGTGCCCGCGCCGGGTTCGGCAACGTCGACGATCGTCCAGGATCCGATCAGTGATTCCGGCGCTAACGGCACCACAGGCCCGCTAGTTTTCGAGATCGGCCGCGGGTTCGCGGGCTCCGGCTGGCTCTGCCGGCTGCATCCGGCGAGCAGCACACCCATCACGACCAGCGTCGCGAGGCAACCCCGTCGCGCCACCTCGGCTCCTCCGTTCGGGCTCGGGCCAGGTTCTGGGTCTCGCGTAGCGAGTTACCGAACCGCCTGCTCCCATTAACGGCCAGAAGGGACATCGGGTGCGCCCGGAAGTCGTCGAAACCCCGGTACGCCGACGTCGGCGCGAAGACTTAGGTGCACCGCTGTGGTGGACTTGGCCGGCACGACGGCTAGGGCGGGCGCGCTCGCCCAAGACTCGCTCGCCTCGCGCCCAGAGGCGAGGAGTCCTCACAATCTCGGCGCGTGTCGATAGCGCTCGGTCGCGCCTCGACGTTCCTCGGCCCCGCTACCGTAAGGGAGGTGGAGCCGCAACCGCGCGTACTGCCGACCGCCGACCTGCAAGCGATCTTCGGCGTTCTTGTCACCGTGCACAGCCGCCTGCTGGCCGACCAGTTGCCCGCAGACCTGACGGCTGCCCTTATGCAGCGGCTCATCAGGCACGGGCCGCTGGCCGAGGGAGCATCGGCCGGCGAGATGAACGCCCTGCTGGCTGACCTCTGTCAGCGTATGCACTGGGCGATGTCAGAGGGTTATGGCGACTACCCGGAGTCGATGCCGCGGCGAACCATCTACGTCGTGGAAGTGCCCGAGGAAGCGGTCGACGGCTGCATGACCGCTCTTGTTGGGCAGGGTGGCCAAGAAGTTGCGCTCCGGCGGGTGGACGAAACCGAGATTCCTCCGAACATCAGACAGATTTCGGCGACCTTCGCGGACCTCCCACCGGATCCTGGCCACCAGGTCCGAGTAGATCATCTCTCGGTACTTGCCCAGCGCTATGGGGGCCGATTCGCTGGCTTTGGCGGATGACCCAGCAATTCCGTCAGCGTTGACCGATACACAATTGACGTGAGCCACGCCGTAGGCGGAAGGGAAAGGCGTTCTTCGGCTGCAGCTACCGCCGGTGTCGCCAATAGGCCGGGTCGAGAGAGCAAGCGCGTGCCCCTGCCGCTGAGGTCGCCGAGAATCCGAGATCACCCCGCGCGCTCGATTGCGGGCGTGGCCGATGATGACGGTCGTGCCGGTGATGAGCTGCGATCGCGTCAAAGGGCGAGCCGGCGCGCCTACCCCTTCGAGTAGTCCTGTCAGCTAGCGCATGCGTGACCGTGTAGTCGTCTACAGCTCGCCCAGGATGCGCGTGCGTTGCTCGGCGTACTCGCCATCGCTGATCAATCCCTGCTGGTAGACGGTTGCGACCTGGCGGAGGCGATCGGCGATCGGGCTGGACGGTGCAGTTGTCGGGTCGGGGTATGACTGCGCGACAGGGTTGTCGGGATCCAACCCGACAACGTGCTCGACGATCGGCGCGCTGCCTGGAGATCTCGTGGGGTCGACGGTGCCGGCGATGCTCCAGAAGTGTTCGTCGAGGGCGGTGGCGCTGCTAGCCGCCCCGATGAGGTGGCGCAAGGTGTCGGGTTCGCAGTCCAGCACGGTGGTCAGTCGAGTGGCGTGGGCGGGGGTGGGTAAGAGGCGCCCAGCGAGGACGTCCATCGTCACCGTGGTGGCGATGTCGGTCCTGCTGGCCAGCTCGGTGGGAGAGATGCCGGTGAGCTCGGCGTAGACACACAGATAGCGGGCCAGCGCGCGGCGCGCCGGTGGCGCCTGCGTGTCGATCCCGGCGACGAGAAGCCCGAATCGGACCCGACGGCGGGTGGTGGGCAGTTCTGGCAGGTCGATGACCGGCGTTGAGCGCAGGCCGGGTGCGGCCACCAGTTCGAGCGCGACGCACTGGCGTGCGTACTCCTCGCGGATCGTCGCGACCTCCGCGGCGATGGTACGAACGCGCAGCAGTTCCTCCCGTGTCTGGTGGAACTGCACTTCGAGTTGGTCGGCGTGGCGGACCGCTTGGTTGCGGGCGTTCTCCGAGGTCCGCAGGTTGCTGACGTGGCGCTCGCTCTCCGCCCTGAGCCGTTCCTGCAGGCGGGCGACTCGGCGTTGCAAGACCGGAATGACGGGTTCGCTTTCCGGAACGTTGCGCTGGCCTGGCTTGCCCGGAGGGCGGCTTACCGGACCGTTATAGCCGTCAGGGAGCTGGCCGCGGGCGCACTGGTACCAGCCCGCAGCGAGGGCCCGGATGCCAGCGGTGTCGCAGCTGTCGGGCAGGCAGGCGATGATCAGCTCGGTCATCTCCCAGGTCGGGCCAAGGCGGTAGCGGCTGAGCTGCTCGGACAGCTTCTGCCGGTTGAGACCGGGGTAGTGCAGCCCCCTGTTGCGGGCGTGACCGAGGATCTTCGCCTGCCCGCCGACGCCCAGGTAGGCGTCGATGAGCCCGCGCACGTAGAGGGTGTACTCGGCGGCGTCGGGGTTGGCGCACCGCTGGCGGATCGTGGGCTCGTCGACGGCGTACGGGCGGGCGTTGCGGCGCGGCGCGGGGTGCTGGCCGGTGCTCATGCGGTCGTCCTTGATGCACGAGGGTGGCCCGACAGCGGTCCATGTTGTCGGGAGTTGGTCCGGACTCCTTTCCCGACATTAGGGACGTCGAGGAAAGTTATCCGCGCCGATCGGTGCTGACTGGCTGGTCGGTCAGGGTGCTCCGTGCTGCTTGGTTGAGCGCCGGGTTAGCGCGGAGCACACGCCATCTATACATCATGCGAGAAGGCGGTGACAGAGTGCAGCCCTCAACGAGCATTCGGCGGGTTACGGCCAGCCTTGGCGCACTAGTCGTGCGGGCATGGCAACGCCAAGCCGGCGGAACCAGTCGTCCAACCCGACCGGCGCGTCATCATCCCAAGCACCGTCGTCCACGTCCCTGGCCGCGGCATCCACGACGGCGACGTCCCTAGGCGCGGCAGGGTCGTCGAGCCACCGCGTTAACCACCGGTGACGTGCGCCGCCTCGGCGATCGCGAGGCCCGAACGTCTCGCGTCCAGCGTCGAGGGCGGCGCGCCCAGCGAAGCAGCTATGGGCGGTAGCCGAACCGGATCTCGCGCCCATCCGCCGATCATGCGGTTCGGTCTCCGTCAACTGCCAGGCCTTCCATAGGGCTCGCCTGCCCCAGTCGTACTGTGAACTCAGGCCCTCGACGTCGGGTGAAGGGGACAGCGATATGACGGCAGTACGCGCGGCGATGGGCTACCGCGCCTGGTGCGGAGATCCGGGCGCCGTCACCTAGTAGCGGACCCGGCCCATCAGGCGCGAGCGCTCAGAATGGCCGTCTGCGCACTCGTGCGACTGCATCGCAGACGGCAGCAGGGAGGGTGGGAGAAGTCAGTTGGGTACCGACTACAGGGGCGGCGACGGCCAAGAGATGGGTGCCGCCGAACGGGCAGCGCAGGACGCGTTCGCTCAGTTCGTGCGCCACGCCGTTGACGCCGCCCATGACGAGCATGACTGGTCGATCACGCACGTGGCGGCACGTAGCGGCGTCGGACGCTCCACCATCTTCCGGTGGCTCTCCGGTGACTGGCAACATCACCCAGAGCTACCCAAGGTGCGGGCGTTCTGCGCGGCCTTGGACCTCCCGCTCGGCGCTGCCCTGCGGGCCCTCACCCCGCTGACCTACAAGACACCGCCGTTACCAGAGATGCCCGCGGCGACGGCGATGGAGGTGCTTCTTATCGCCGTGCGCGACCGGTTTATCGACCCCGGCACCACCTCCGCGGAGAAAGAGCACATTCTCGCCGCCTTGCACCAACTCGCGCGTCGGACAACCTCGCGCGCCGGATGACGACACACCGATGAACTCCCATCCTGAGGAGTGGCTGGACCGACGTCGCGCAGTCACGCGCACCAGCCGGCTTCGACTCACGCTGAGCCGCGGACTGATTTCTGACTCTTTCGGGCGCATTCACGTGCGGCGGCGGTGTGATCTCCTGATCGGCATGTGGAACACGCTGCAGGTGAATGTGTCGTTGGACGACTTGCTGGCCCGACCGGCAATCGGTCCCGGCTACCGCACCCGCGATGAGGCGCACGCCCAGGTGCAGCAGTTCCTCGACGCCGATCCGGCGTTGGGCCGCGCCGCCGGGCAGTGGCGGATGGATGTGCAGCGCGTCCGGGTGGGCTCGCAGACGTGGACGATCTACGAGTACGACGACGAGCCGCAGAAGGCGGCCTTGACTTGGCTCAATGAGTACCTTAGGAGTTTCCGTGAGGCTGGCGTCAGCATCCGCGTGGCGACCTTGAGCAGCTGATCGCCCTGGCGCAGCGAGCACAGGTCGTGACGTTCTCGGCATGTCACGCGACCCCATCAGCGGTGCAAGACCCGAGGTCGTCGAGGGTCCGTTCGCCGTTGTGCCCGAACGGTGGGTGCCCGAGGTCGTGGGCCAGGCAGGCCGTCTCGACGAGGTCCGGGTCAGCGCCGAGCGGGCCGGCGATAGAACGGCCGACTTTCGCGACGGCCACGGAGTGGGTCAGCCGGTTCAGCGGGTGTGGGATGGCGTCGGGTTCGAGGGATTGTGTTTTGCCGCGAAGGGCACGTAGAGCCGCGCTGCGCAGCAGCCGGTCCTTGTCCCGCGATGCCCACCCCGCGTCGCCGTTGGCGTCGGCGGGATGGCGTGCTGTCGTTGTCTGGCATGGTCGTCGTATCCGGCGTTCATGCGCGTGTCCTACCGCTCGTTCCGGGTCGGTGAGGTGGGTCAGGTGCCGGGGGGTTCACCGGCCGCGCCGCTGGCAGTGATCAGCGCGGTGATGTCCTCCTGGGTGAGGTAGCGGGTGTAGACGGGATCGCGGACCAACTCCGCGCGGGTGCGGCCTTGCCAGCGGGATTCCAGGAACATCATCCGGCCCAGCAGCAGGGCGTGAATGACGTATCGGTCGAGGCGGACCGACTGCCCGGCGTGGTGCCGCCGCCGGAGTCCAGAGCCACCCTCGCAACCGATCGGCGTGACTCGATCCCGGTCGCAATTCGATCTAGTGTCCATCCCGGTGATCATCGAATCACCGGCTGGTCGGGTCCATGCCCGTTGCGATCCTGGGCCATCGAGCCCTCAAGCGAGACCGTGCGCCCGACCAGCACCACCACGCCCCTTCTCTGAACTGGACAATCTTGAAGTATTACGCGGGCCTGGACTGGGGCGAGAGTCATCATGACGTGGCCGTCATCGACGAGCATGGTCAGCTCCTCACCCACCTACGTGTGGCTGACGACGTTCACGGTCTGGCTCAAATCCTGGCCGCCCTCGCCGCGGTGCGGCGCAACCGACGCTCGATTCCGATCGGAATCGAGACTGGTCGTGGTCTGATGGTCGCCGGCCTGCGTAAGGCGGGTCAGCCGGTCGTCGTGCTCAACCCGACGCAGGTAGCCAACTACCGCAGCCGCCTCGCTGCCCAGCGTAAGAAGTCCGACCGGGGCGACGCCCACCTCCTCGCGCACGTCCTACGGGTTGACGGAGACGCCCACCGACCCGCACCAGCGGCATCGCCTCAGGCCGCCGCGCTGCGAGAGCTGACCCGCGCCCACCGACAGGCGCTGCACACCGCCAGCCTGTTGGCGCGGCGGCTCCGATCGGTGTTGCGCGACTACTACCCCGCAGGGGCGACTGCTTGGGCGCATCTGCCCGGAGGCCTCACCAGGCCGGAGGCCCGGACCGTCCTCACCGCCGCTCCCACCCCAACGCGCGCGGCCCGGCTCACCCACCGACGTCTGGAAACGCTACTGACCACGTCCGGACGGACCCGGCTCATCACCGCCGAGGCCAGCCGACTGCATGAGCTGCTCCACACCCGCGCACTGCGCCAACCCGCCGACGTCGAAACCGCGATGGGACACACCACCACCGCCCTGCTGACCCAGCTCAACGCTGCCATCGCCTCGGCGCAGACCCTGTGGACACAGATCGACGCCCTGGCAGAGCAGCACCCGCACACCGCGATCTACCGCAGCTTCCCCGGCATGGGCCCGCTCCTCGCCGCCCGACTGCTCGCCGAACTCGGCGACGACCCACAACGATTCCCCACCGCCCGCAACCTGCGGGCATTCTGCGCGGCCACACCAATCACCTGGGCCAGCGGCACCTCCCACAAGGTCAGCCACCGCCGCAAAGCCAACCCGATCCTGGCCGAAACCGGCCACCTCTGGGCCTTCGCCACCCTCACCCGCTCCCCAGGCGCCCGAGCCCTCTACGACCACCGCCGCGCCACCGGCGACCGCCACCCCGCCGCCCTACGGCGCATCTACGCCCGACTCCTCGGCAGCCTGCACCACTGCCTACGCACCGGCACCCTCTACAACGAGGACCTCGCCTTCCCAGCCCCACCCGACTCCGCGGCGGAGAAGGGGACGTAAGCCGGGAGCCGGGGCAACGCCCAGGATCACCCTGGGCCCACGAGCCCTCGCGCGGGTACGGCGTGCCCCGGCTCCCCCTGCCCCGAGTCCACGTGATCAGCCAAGGCGGCACCACTTGTCCGTCTTGTGCTGCCACGAGGGAAGCCTTCAGCGGCCGTGCAGGACGCAGACGACCTTCCCGAGAAGCTGCGCGCTGTCAGCCGGGATCACGCGATAGCGGGGATTGCGCGGAACGAGTTCGACGACCCCATCTCGGACTCGGTACTGCTTGACGGTGGCCTCGTCACCGATCAGCGCCGCGACGATATCCCCGGAGTCAGCCACCGGCTGTTGACGGACGACAATCACGTCCCCGTCAGCGATGCCCGCCTCGATCATCGATTCGCCGCGCACCCGCAGCGCGAACAGCGTGCCCCTGCCGACAAGATCAGCGGGCAGGTGAAGAACATCCTCGACCTGCTCCTCGGCGAGGATCGGCACACCCGCAGCGATGGCCCCCAGCAGCGGAACAGTCACTGCCCCCTTCCGGTTAGGTGCCGCGGCGGCTGCCGGGCGTGCGTCGAGCGCGCGCGGTCCACCCGGGGTGCGGCGGATCAGACCGTGCCGCTGCAGGATCTTCAAGTGATGCGCCACCGACGACGGCGAACACAGGCCCACCGCGGCCCCGATCTCCCGCACGGTCGGCGGGTAGCCATGCTGATCCACCCAACCCTGAATCACAGCGAGGATCCGTCGCTGTCGAGGCGTCAGCGTCCGTAGCGACTCGTCGACTGTCACACCCGCCACCCTACCGCCGGATTAGCTCACTTGTGCTAATCCGGCGGTGTGTCGACTCCAAGGGCAGTGGCTCGGCCGGCCAACTGACGGGCGTGAGGAACACCTCAGCTTGTCGCGCCCGGCACTACACGGCGCCCGTTGCACCCTAGCGCCGACGGGTGGATCGACATGCGGCCATCCGACCGAAATCGCTCGCCATGTGAATCCCCCGCTCGTGGGGTGGGCCGACGCATCGCCACTACAAAGAATAGGGCAGGCAGGCTGAATCCTCGGCGCAGTCACGTGACCCCACATCGGCTCAGCGTCCGGGCCGCCGCCTGGTTGTACTCCATCGGCGGTTGTCTCTACGCTGCCACGGTTCGGTGTGATCCTGAGCCGGAGGGTGGCGCGATGTCGCTGACGGACACCATTGGTGTTGATGTGCAGGCGATGGCGGCGGGTGTGGACCGGGCGCAGCAGGAGGCTTCGGCCGTCGACCATGGGATCGAGCAAATCGCTGTCCGGGCGGTAGCCTCCGGCTTTGCTGGCGTCTCGGTGGGGTTGGCTCGAGTACGAGAAGTGCTCGGGCGGGCTCGGTCTGACCTGGCGGAGGCCGGTGGCGTCTTGGGTGAGGCGTCGCGGTCGCTGGGTGCCGTGGCGCAGCAGCCGTCGCCGCAGGAGACGATCGCCGCGCTCACGCCGGTGGTGGCCGCGCTGACCGCCGTCGACGGCCACGTCGCGGCGGCGGTCTCTGCGGTCGATGACGCGCGACGGTTGGTCACGGCCACCTTGCAGGGAGGACAGCCTGGTCCGACGTTGGCGCGGTTGCAGCAGGTGCTGCAGGTCCTGGTGACTGTCCGGGCACGCGGAACGGGGGCCCGGCAGCATGTCGATACAGCGCTGGCCCAGGCTCGGCAGGTCGGTGACCTGGGAAACTGATCACGGGCGGTGGTGGCGACACCGGCCGACCGCCCGCCACACGCGACACGGCTACGAGTGCAACAGACGAGCCGGCGCCGACTGAGCCATTGCCCGAATGGCTGATGGATGCCGCTCGTGACCTGCCTCGACGGCAAGCGAAGGACCCGACCTCCGGCGTGGCGCTGATCGGTGATGAGCGCATACCCATGAGGTCTGGCCGCGACCCGGCCGCCGCCGCCGACCTGAAGCCGGCCTACAAGCTCATCGCCACCACAACCGACCATCTGGAGGCCAAACTTGCCGCCCGGATGCGCCGCGACCGCATCCCACAGGCGGCTGTGGTGACGAACAATCGGCCCTGCGACTACACGCCCTACGGCTGCGAGAAGATTCTCTCCCGGCTCTTGCCGGCCGGCACGCGGCTGGCCGTCTACGTACGCGACGATGACGGGCAGGTACGCCACTGGCGTACCTACACCGGCAACGGAAAGGCGATCGCATGAAGGTGACCTGGACCTACGACCGGGGCGAGCAGCGCGACAACCACGAGGTTGAACTGACCGACCCCAACGCCTTCGAAGCTCTCCTCCGAGAAGTCCAGCAGGCCGGCGAACCCGTTGTGCTGAGCCTGGTCAGCGACACCACCGACGACCCCGACGACCTGCCACCCGGCATGCAGATCGGGCTCGGTCACCCCACCCACGCCTTCGCGGTACACATCGCCGACGACGGCGCCTACCTCAACGACCCCACAGCGCAAATCCCGGCCGACGGAGTGGCATTTGACCTCGGTGGGGTGCCCACCGAGTACCAGGCCGAGGACCTGCAACTCCGGCCCGAAACGGCAATCCAACTGGCAGTCACCTTCCTCAAGACCGGCGGCGAACCGCCGGAACTGACGGCGATCGTTGAATGATCGAGTAGCGGACTCTTAGATGGACGGTCGAACGTCGTCCACGGGTCAGAGGGGCCTGGCATGAGAATCGTATGGCTGAACGGCGCGTTCGGTGCTGGCAAGACGACGCTGGCGAAGCGGCTGCTCGCCGATGATTCCCGGCTGTTGCTGTTCGATGCCGAACTGCCGGGCTACATGCTTCGCGAGATCGTTCCTCTGCCGCCGAGCGGCGATTTCCAAGACCTGCGGATATGGCGGCGCAGTGTGGCGGATACGGCCATAGCACTGCTGCAGGAGTACCACAGGACCCTCGTGGTCCCGATGACCGTCGTCGTGCCGCAGTATCTGGACGAGATCTTCCTCGCTCTGCGCGCCGCGGGCGCATCCGTTGATCACTTCTTCCTGAACACGCGGGTGGAGGTACTGCGGCAGCGGATCGAGGAGCAGTCCATCTGGCCGGAAGATCCAGGCCGGGACGCCGAGGTCCGTGCGTGGCGCCTAGCGCAGATGCAGCGGTGCGTCGCCGCCGTGCCTCTGCTGTCAGCGCAGACCACGCTGCTAGATGGTGAACTGTCGGTCGGCGAACTGGCCGGACGGGTGCGGGCGCGATTGGCGGAGCCGACGACCTGACTCGATCAACGAGAGGCCGTGGGGAGTCCTCACGATCATCGGCTCGCAGGGGAGGCACACACATGCCCATCATCGCTCTTCATCACGATCTGACGGCGGCCGTTCGGCAGTTGATGGGCATGGGCGCACCGTATGTCCGAGCGCGGACCCCATCCGACTACTGGCTGTATGCGCGGCTGTTTGCCTCGACCTGCCCGGTCGCCATCGTTGACGGCACGGTCGTGGGTGCTGTCATCGCGATGCGCAGTCAGGACACGCCGGCCGAGATCTACATTCAGGACGTGATGATCCACCCAGATCACCGGCGCCGGCGGATCGCCTCCGCTCTCGTCCACGCGGTCCGTCACCGAGCCCAGCAGTGGGCCTGCCAGAAGATTTATCTGACGTCAGAGCCGGACAACTCGTCCGCTGCCGCCACCTGGACATCACTTGGGTTCGTCAACAGCCGAGGGGACTACACCGCCGCAGGCCTCGGCATCAGCCGCGACGTCAAGGGACCGGGTAAGGACCGGGCGGTCTTCGAATTGCTGCTGCCGTAATGCACGAGCGGCCTACGCTCCTCACCGGCAGGAAAGCTCAATGCGGTCGACTCCGCGGTGCCCGGCGAACACCAGCGGCAACCCTGACCGCTCGCGGAGCCGCAGGCGTATGCGGTTTCCGGTTCGTC
Organism: Micromonospora sp. NPDC005324; assembly: GCF_040607155.1. Classification (NCBI taxonomy): domain Bacteria; kingdom Bacillati; phylum Actinomycetota; class Actinomycetes; order Micromonosporales; family Micromonosporaceae; genus Micromonospora; species Micromonospora sp. NPDC005324. The sequence continues at coordinate 114,433 of NZ_JBEXGE010000023.1, forward strand.
ACTTGCGGACCACGCGCCGTCGTGGAGCAGCCACACGCCTATAGGCGAACACCGAGTGGCCGCTGCGGTGTTGCTAGACGGCGCGAGCGGCACGGTGCGGACGACGCGTTGGCGCCGGTGACCGTCTTGGCCGCTCCCGACTCAGCACGACGGAGGCGACGCTCGGGTCACGGTGAGCGGTCAAGCGGTTACTGACGCTACGATGCATAGGTGATCGTCTGGGTGTCTTCCTTTCCGCGGTCTGGCAACACTTTCCTGCGGATCGTTCTCAACCGGGTCTACGGCGTAAAGGCATCCGTCATCTACGACATCGACGGCGTGGCCCGACGGTTGGGCGCCGACCTGGTTGGCTTCACCGATCGCCCGGCACGAATCGAAGACCTACGCGAGTCGAATGACGTGCACCTCGTCAAGACACACCGACAACGCGGCAACGAGGTCGATGAGATGAACAGGGCCATCTGCCTCGTACGCGATGGCCGCGATTCGCTCGTATCGTGGGCCCACCAGGCCAGCGAGGCGGACGCCACCCGGTTCGAAGCTGAGCTGACCGCCATGATCAGCCGGCGAGACACGGTCGGAACCGGCAGTTGGGGACGCAACGTGCTGAGTTGGTTGCTGCCACCGGCGCCTCACCGGGTGCTGCTGCGCTACGAGGACCTCACTCAGCGGCCAAGGGCCGCCGTTGAACGAGTCATGCAAGCCGTGACACCCCAGCTCCGGCCCGCTGCCGACGCTCGGATCCCGTCGTTTGCCGAGCTTCAACAGGCCGATGACCGCTTCTTCCGTCGAGGGATCACCGGTACTCATCGCGACGAACTGCCCGGCGAACTCCATCAGCTTTTCTGGGCCCAACCCGACAACGTCGCCGCGATGCAGCTCCTCGGCTACGGAACCAGGCTGGACGATTCATCGCCGTCGTGACCATCCTCAGCTGAGCTGGTCACTGTTGCCTACCGACCTGGATCGACGCCATCACCAAGCTCTCACCACACAGAAGATCCTGACCGTCCTCGGCTTGCCCGAGCCCCGCCGCGTCTTCGAGGCCACCCCCGCAACCTCCTGACCAGCACGAACACCCCGGCCTAGTGACACGCCCCGTCACCGGGCCAACCCACGTTTCCCCAGCTCAAACCGCCATTTCGCGGACTAGCCAGCCACCTGATCTGTGGAACCCCGGTTAGACGGACATGCCAGTTGGCGCGAGGATGTAGCGGTGACGCGACGTCGGCGAGCCGCAGCGGTGATCGTGTGCGGCGGCCAGGTGTTGATGGTGCGCGAGCGCGGCCTCGGGCCGTCGGGTCGCCACGATGGCCAGGAGTATTGGACGCTTCCTGGGGGCGGTATCTGCCCTGGCGAGACTGCGGAAGACGCGGTCCGGCGAGAGGTCGCCGAGGAGGTCGGGCTGCGGGCAGTGGCGGTGCGTTACCTGTTCGAGGCGCCGTACCCGTCGGGCTTGACGGCGTGCTTCGCGGTCGACGTGGCCGCCGGTGAACCGACCCTCGGTACAGACGAGTCGGACTGCGACTGCCCCGTCATGGTGGGTGTGGACTGGGTGCCGCTGCCGCGGCTGCCCACCGAGACGCCGGGACTCGCCGTACCGACGATGCTCGTCGTCTGCGGCCCGCCGGCGGTGGAACCCGAGGCGATCCCGCAGGTGCCATAGCTAGATGATCCGCCAACCGCTGTACCAGCACGGAAACTTCGTGGTGAAGATGTCGACATCCAGGTTCAGGGTATGCGCGGCGGGCGCGAACAGCGCCGCGTACTCCGCGTCGGGGGAGAACAGGGTCCAGCGGCGCCGTCGAGCGTCGAGCACGAAGAGCAGCCCCCAGTGCGCCGTGTCGGTAGCGGTCAAGTCCTTCAGTTGTTTCCGCAGGCCGAGGGGAAGATGAGCGTGGTCGATGCGACCATGGCCGGCGATCGTCAGCGGGAACTGTGGCTGGCCGCGGAGCAGGCGGCGGAGGTTCAGCACCACTGTCACCTCCCGGTGCGGTCGTGGCTGCGCGGATCGTCCACGCGCCGTTGTCGGTAGATGGTGCCGTCGCGGGCGGTGACGCGCCAGGGGCGGGCGTGGTGCACGGCGACGCGCAGCTCTGGGGCGTCACGGTCGAGGGTGGCGCAGACCAGACCGGGGGTGCCATCGGGTGAGCTCTGTACCAGCGGCGGACTCGCGCTAACCAGAGCGCGTAGCTCGTCATCACGCATGCCCCTCTTCACCTCCGTCAACTTCAGAGTGATCGAGGTCAGTTCAGCTGCCGGGAGTGCGGCACCCAGCTAGCCGGAGGCGGTTGTGGCTGCGGCCTGGTTCGGGTGTCTCCGGGCAGCTGCGTCGCTCCCGGATGTGGTGTCGCGGTGCTGGTGTGATGTTGGTCGAGGTGGTGTGCGAGGTAGTCGCTGAGCGAGGTCGCGTGGGGCACGTCCGGGTCTGTGGTGGGGCCGGAGGGGGTGTAGTGGGTGTGCCGTAGTTCAGTTACGAACTCGGGCAGAGGTGCGCCGGCTTGCAGAATGGCGGTGATCGCCGTCGACAGCGCTTCGGTGAGGCCGGCCAGGGTGGAGCCGTGTTTGCCGACGCGCAGGTCGACGTGGGTGAGCTGACCGGAAGAGGTGGCCGTGGTGAGGCGTCCCGTGGTGCCGTCCAGCACGAAATCGGTCGTGGTGCCGGTGTAGCGGCGGGGTGCTCGCCGCTGCGGGTTCTCATCGCTCATTCTGCGTTCTTCCCCTGGTTGAGGTGGCGGTGGCCGTGACGGCGTTGGGCAGGCGGTTGCGCGGGCTACCGGGATGAGGTGCCGGGTGGGCGACGTTCGCTGGACGGGATTGGCGGCGGGGTGTGGGGCGGGCCGTCTTCCACGGCAGGAATACGGCGCTGGTGAGGGTGAGGGCGGCGGTTGCCGTAAGGGCGGTGCGGGGGCCGGTGGCGGCGGCGAGGATGCCGGCGGCGGCGATGAAGATGGGTTGGGTGAGTTTGCTGGTGATGGACCAGGCGGTCAGGACGCGGGACAGGCAGTGCTCGCTGGTGTGGTTCATGCGGTAGGCGGCGAAGGTGGGATTGAACGTGCCCGCCATGAATAGCAGGAGTGTGTCGGCGAGGGTGATGATGATCAGGCCCGGTGTGCCGGGCGGGGCGAGGGGGATGAGTCCCATCCAGAGGGTGCGGGCGACGCCGGTGGTGAGCAGGACCCTGCGCAGGCCGTATCGAGTGGTGAGGGGGCCGGCGGTGAGGGAGCCGAGGATGCCGCCGAGGCAGGGCAGTCCGAGGGCCAGGCCGTACTGCCAGGGTGTCAGGTGGAGGTCGCGGAGCATGAACACCGCGATGATGGGCGTGCTGGCCGTGATGGCGCCGCCGAAGATGATGGCGTTGACGAACAGTGCCCGCAGCCCGGGGTGGTGAAGGATGTGCCGCCATCCTTCGATGGCTTCCCGGCCCCGGCTCGACGCGGATTGCCGCGCCGGTGGCGGCGGTTCGGGACTGCGGAGGCGGCGGATCCCGAGCGCGGACACCAGGAAACTCGCGGCGTCGACGGTGATGGACGCGGTAGCGCCGAGCCAGGACACGAGGACACCGCCGATGGGTGAGCCGAGGCTGTTCGCCGTCCACTGGGAGGTCTCGAATCGGCTGTTGGCGGTGACACGTTGATCGACGGTGACCAAGTGCTTCAGGTGTGCGCCGCTAGCGGCGCTGAACACGATGGTGCCGGCGGTCTGCACGACGGCGACGACGCACAGCTGCTCGTACGTCAGGGCGCTGAGCGCGGCGGCGATGGGGACGCTGGCCAGGGCGGCGAAGCGCAGCAGGTCGGCGCCGATCATTACGGGCCGTTTACGCCGGAACTCCACCCAAGGGCCCAGGGGTAGGACGATGACCGCCGCAGCGAGGCCGGAGATCACCGCGAGCAGGGAGATCTGCAGAGCCGATGAGTCCAGCAGCATGATCGCGACCAGCGGCAGCGCGCCCGCCCCGACAGCAGATCCCGCTTGGCTCACGGAGTAGGCGCCCCACAGGCGGTGGAAGTCACCGCTCAGCTGGGGAGGTGAAGGTGAGCTCGCCGTGGGGCTGCGGTGGGCCCGAGCGCTGGCGATCGTCCGGTTCAAGCCCATCGCACCAGCGCCTGAACGTCGTGGTGTGCCTTGCTGAGGAGCTGTCGCAGGTACGCGAGCCGGGACGTGGTCGCGCCGTCTGCTGGCAGCAGAGTGTGTAGGCGGATCTCTCGGCAGACCAGCAGGAGCAGGTTGACGCAGTAGGCGGGGACGATCCCGGCGGTGTGCACGCGTTCGGCGATCGCGGCAGTGAGGGTCGGGCTGACCGTCGCGCCGACGATGTGCAGCAGCGCGAGGTCGTAGCCAGGTAGGTAGCTCCCGCTGTGCTCCATGTCGATGAGGGCGCAGTGCTTGCCGTCGAGGAGCAGGTTCGCGGGTAGGGGGTCGCCGTGTGCGGTGACCCGGCCCGGTCCGAGCTGGTCGACGAGGGTGTGCAGGGCATGCTGGTCGGCGTCGTCGAGGAGTCCGGCGGCGTGTTCGGCGTCGGTGCGGCCGTGGTAGTCGACAGGTTGCGGCAGTGGCGGTGCTGGCGTCCAGGCGGCGAAGGCATCGAGGGTGTTCAGGACCAGCTGTGCGGTGACTGGGCCGACGTCGCCAGTGAGGTGACGTCGATCGCCCAGGCGCTGCCCAGGTAGCTGCGTCAGGACCGTCAGGCGGGCGTCGGCGTACAGGACCCGCGGCGCGCGCACGGGGGGCGGCTGATCGGTGAACAGCTCGTACATGCGCAGCTCGTGCTGGCGCCGGCCGACCCAGTACGGGTCGTCGGTGGTCAACAGCTTGACGATCACCGGTTGGCCGTCGCGGCGGCCGGTCGCGACGAGGGCCTTGTCGGTGCGGTGCACCACCCGGCCGGTGCCCACCCGTGCGGCAGCGGCGCGGGCGATCAGCGCCGCGAACATGTCGTCCGCCCCGTCCGCCCCGTCCGCCACGCGACCGGCACTGTCTGGGGTTGCTCTGGGTGCTGCGGTCACGGGACTGCCGGGAGCAGGTCGTCGTTGCGGCCGGTCAACGACAGGCCGGCGGCAGCGGCGATGCGCTCGATCGCTTGCTCCAGGGTGGTGGTCTCGGGGAGGACGAGTTCGTTGGGCCAGCCGAGGACGTCGTGTGGGGTGTACCAGCTGCGCAGGTTGTCCGGCGACACCTCCGCTGCCATGGGGCGCGTTTCGTGGCGCCGCAGGGTCTCTGGCAGTGACACGTCGAGGTAGACGAAGAGCGTTCGCCCGCGGTGCGCGTCGCGCAGCTCGGTGAGCATGCTCCGGTACCGGGCGGTGTGCATGATCCCTTCCAGGATCACGTGGTAGCCGTGATCAATTCTCTGAACTCGGTCAGAGAACGCAAGGGCGAGTCCGATCATGATCGTGATTGCTCCGTTGATGTGCAGCGTCCGCCGGCGCGGTTGTCT
>NZ_JBEXGE010000024.1:0-119139 GCF_040607155.1 Micromonospora sp. NPDC005324
GGAAACCTGCACGACAGCGGGGACCCCCGACCGTTCCCCGCCGGCTACGACGGGGTGCTCGGCGTGGGCGCGATCGGGGCCCGGCCCGCGAACGCGGACCGGGCCACCGCCGGGATCACTTAGGCCAGCTGCTCTCGATGCCCTGGAGCACCGGGGCGGTCGCCTTGCCGTTCAGCCACTCGACCATGCCCTTCCAGAACGTTCCCGCGCCGACGGCGGCCGGCATCAGGTCGGATCCGTCGAAGCGGAAGGTGCCCGTCTTGTCCTGGAGGATCTGGACGGAGAGCTTGTCGATCGGGCTGGCGACGTTGGCGATGTCCAGCTTGTTGTTCGCCGTGACCCAGTTGCCGAGCTTCGCGCGGCTGTTCACGTACTCCGCCGAGACGAGGTAGGTCTGCACGGCCTGGACCTCGGGACGGTCGGCGTAGCCGACGACGAACTCGCCCGCGCCCAGCACCGGCTTGCCCTTGGCCGGGTCGATGGCCGGGAAGTAGAAGGCGAACGCGTCGCCGTCCTCGGCCACCTTGGTGCCCTCGGGGAACTGGTTGGCGTAGAACGACGCCTGTCGGTGCATCGCGCACTTGCCGGTGGTCACCGGCAGGCCTGCCTCCTGGAAGGCGGTGGTGGTGATGCTCTTGACGCCGCCGAAGCCGCCGTTGACGTACTTGTCGTTCTTGAGGATGCTGCCGGCGCGGTCGACCGCGTCGACGATCTTCGGGTCGTTGAACGGGATGGCGTGGGTGGTCCACTGGTCGTAGACCTCGGGACCCTGCGTACGCAGGACCACGTCCTCGATCCAGTCGGTGGCCGGCCAGCCGGTGGCGTCACCGGACTCGACGCCCGCGCACCACGGCTTGGTGCCGCTGGCGGCGATCTTGTCGCTCAGGGCGATGAGCTGGTCCCAGGTGGTCGGAACCTCCCAGCCCTTCTCCTTGAACGTCTTCGGCGAGTACCAGACGAAGGACTTCACGTTGGCGCCGAGCGGCACGCCGTAGAGCGTCCCGTTCACGGTGCCGTACTTCAGCCAGTCGGCCGGCATGTTCTGCTCGGCGAGGGCCTTGGTGTCGGCGCCGAGGGACTTCAGCTTGCCGGCGTCCGCGAAACGCTTCACCAGGCCCGGCTGGGGCACGAAGGCGATGTCGGGGGCGTTGCCACCGTCGACCCGGACGGGGAGCTGCGCCTCGAACTCGCCGCTGCCCTCGTAGTCGATCTCGATGCCGGTGCAGTCCTCGAACGACTTCCAGGAGTTCCGGAGCAGGTCGGCCTCGGCGTCACGGATGGACGCGTAGATGGAAACCTTCTTGCCGTCGTGGCCCTCGTACTTGTCGTATGCGGCGCACTCCGCGGAGTCCGCATTGCTGCTCTTCTTGTCGTCGCCGGTACCGCAGGCGGTGGCGCTGAGCGCCAGCCCGAGTACACCGGCGATCACGAAGGCCTGGCGTGGTCTGGTAAAGACCGCCATGCCGTCCTCCTTCCTAGCCGGCGCGGTCGTGCTGGTGACCTGCCGCCGGTCCGATTGGCCGTGCACACATGTAAGCGCTTGCATCCGGCCCGGTCCACCCCCTGTCAGACACGAGCGAGTAACAATCCGGAAACCTGCGGGCTGCCTGGTGGGCGCGCTCCCGGGACAAACTGGGGACTCTTTCGAAGATTGACGATATCTGTCAGGCTGGGCGCACCGGATCGAAGGTTTTCGACATAGGAGGAGCTGTATGCGAAAGCGGTGGATCAGCCTGCTGGTGACGGGTCTCTTCGTCGGGGGAGTGCTGGTGCCGGCGACCCCGGCCCTGGCCGCGCCGACCTTCAAGGTGCCGTTCCCGTGCGGCCAGTCCTGGTCCGGGCAGACCCGGTCGGACCACAGCCCGGCGTACGCCGTCGACTTCAACCGCACCGACGACAGCGGCGACCCGGTGGTCGCCAGCGCCCCCGGCACTGTCGACCGGGTGACCGACCTCGGTGGCACCAGCTACGGCAAGTACGTCCGGATCAACCACGGCGGCGGTTACAGCACCTACTACGCGCACCTCAACGGCTTCAACGTCTCGGTCGGGCAGACTGTCGGGTACGGCAAGGTGCTCGGCTGGGTCGGCAGCACCGGAGGCTCGACCGGCCCACACCTGCACTACGAGCAGCGCCTCAACGGCGCCGACATCCAGGTCCGCTTCAACGGCACCCTGGGGCTGTACTGGGGCACCAGGAGCTACACCAGTGACAACGGGTGCTCCTCGGGCAGCGGCAACGGCACTGTCGACACCAGCGGCACGCCGCTGACCGTCCGCTCCGGCCCCGGCACCGGTTACGCCTCGGTGGGCACCGTCGCCGACGGCGCCCGGGTGACCATCGCCTGCCAGACCAGCGGCACCACTGTCACCGGCACGTACGGCACCAGCTCGATCTGGGACCGGATCGGCTCCGGCCGCTACATCGCCGACGCGTACGTGTACACCGGGCACGACGGCTACATCCCCGGCGTGCCCCGCTGCTGACCCGGCTCCGGTCACGGTCCCCGGCGGCGGCCACCGTCGCCGGGGACCTGTCGGTCAGTCGTTCAGCTGCCAGATCGACAGGTTCAGCGCGGCGGCGAAGGTGACCCAGGCCCAGTACGGCAGCATCAGTGCCGCCGCCACCCGGGACACCCGGGCGAACAGCACCACGGTCAGGCCGATGGCCAGCCACATCAGCACGATCTCGGCGAACGCCAACCCGTACTGCCCCGCGCCGAAGAACAGCGGGGTCCAGATCGCGTTGAGCACCAGCTGGGCGGTCCACGCCCAGAGGGCGGGGGAGAAGCCGACCCGGCGCCACACCAGCCAACCGGCCACCGCGATCAGCGCGTAGAGCAGCGACCAGACCGGGCCGAACAGCCACGAGGGCGGGGCCCAGCCGGGCTGCCGCAGGTTCGCGTACTCCTCGGTGGTGCCCTGCACGCCCAGCCCGCCGATCGCGGCGGCGACGAAGACCGCCGCCGCGAACCCGGCGAGGCCCCACCACGCTCGCCGCCCGGAGGTCACCGGTGCGTCCTGAGATATCTCCATGGTCGAGATATTTCCTCTGGGAGTCGGCTCAAACCGACGAGCGGGAGAGCGGTCCGCGGGCCGACCACTCACGAAAAAGCGCCGGGATCGCCACGGCCGGTGCCTCTGTCGGGAGGACGAAGCTCCGGTCGCGGCGACCCCGGCGGGTCCCGGTTTTAAGGAATACGAGCGCTAATTGAAGATGCTGACACCACCCGGGCCGACCAACAGCCCGACGACGATGAGGACGATGCCCCACAGGATCTGCCGGCGGAACAGCGCGAGGATGCCGGCGACCACGAGTACGACTGCGAGAATCCAGAGAATCAGCTCCATGACCTCTGACTACCCGACTGGCCGATCGGGGAAACCTGGTCGGTGTCGAGTTGATCGCCAACGTGGAAGACGCTGTACGCCTGCTTGATCACGGGGTGCGCGACGTTGCGGACGCGTACCCCGCCGGGGGTCGTGCCGCGCTCGGTGCCGGCGTGCGCGTGACCGTGCACGGCCAGCGCCGTGGGCGCCGAGTCGATCGCCTGCCCCAACTGGTACGACCCCAGGAACGGGTAGATCTCCAACGGCTCGCCGGCCAGTGTGTCCGGCACCGGCGAGTAGTGGGTGAGCGCGACCAGCATGTCGCAGTCCAGTGAGCGCAGCGCCGCACCGAGGCGGTCCGCGCTGTCGGTGGTGGTCCGCACGAAGGCCTTCATCTCCGGCTCGCCGAAGTCACTGGCGCACCGCCCGGCGAACCCGCCGCCGAAGCCCTTGACGCCGGCGATGCCGAGCCGGCCACCCGCGCAGTCCAGCACGACACCGTTGCCCTCCAGCACTGTGATGCCCGCGTCCTGGAGCACCTTGACCACCTGTGGCACCTGGTCACACTGGTGGTCGTGGTTGCCCAGCACGGTCACCACCGGTACGGCCAACCCGCCGAACTCCTCTGCCACACAGCGCGCCTCGGCCTCGGTGCCGTGCCGGGTCAGGTCCCCGGCCAGCAGCAGCACGTCGGCGCACTCCGGCAGCTCCTCCAACGCCGGTCGGAACCGGCCGACCACGTCCTCGTCCAGATGCACGTCGCCCACAGCGGCAATCCGGATCACCATGGAACCTCCTCAGGGCAGTTGCTCGATCTCCGTGGGCGCTTGGGCGCGGATCACTCCGATGTCGCTGGTGACCGGCACGTCCGGGAAGCGCTCGGACACCAGACGCAGGATCTCCTCCCGCCGGTGCGGACTCTCCACCTCGCCGTAGAGCACGAGGGCGCGTTCCCGTCGAACCACTGTGATCCCCTGTTCGGCGACGGCAGGGTCCTCGACGAGCAACCGTTGGATCTCCGCCTCGACGTACTCGTCCGGTGGCCCGGCGCCGATGTCGCGATGGTGGGTCACGATGTCCCCTCTCCTGCCTGGGTGCCGGCGGCCGGCACCACCTCCAGCCGGTCCAGCAGCACCAGGAACGCCTCGGCGTACGGCGAGTGCTGCGTCTCCTTGCGTACCCGTTCCCAGTCGATCTGCTCCCGCAGCGAGCGGGCCAGCGGCAGACCGCGGGCGAAGTCGCAGTAGTGCTGGGAGAAGCTGAGCAGTTTGTGCACCATCAGCTGGGAGGCGGACAGCACCGGCATCTGGATCGCGTCCACCGGCCGGATGACAGTGTCGGCGAACGTCTCCTCGGTCACCGGCGTCTCGATCGGCCGGTGGATCAGGTCCACCATCCGGCCGTCGTCGAAGACCTTGACCAGCCAGTCCTCCGGTGGGCGCTCGGCGACGAAGCCGGCGGCCACCAGGGCCTCCAGTGCCTCCTCCACGTCGGCCTCCCGGATCAGGAAGTCGACGTCGTGATCGCTGGAGTGGCCCCCGTGGGCGTAGACCGCGAAGCTGCCGCCCAGGGCGAACGGAATCTCGGACTGCTTGAGCACGGCGGCGACCTTCTTGAGGGTGTGCACAAGACTCTCGTCCCCGCGCTCAGCCATCTGGTGTTCCTCCGTCGTCGTGTTGGTGGACCGGCGGTTGGATTTCAAACTCCGGTACCCGGCAAACCGGTCGTCCACACCTGCTGGTGTCGCGGTCGGGCGTCAACTGGGATGAAGCACCACAGACCCCCCGGAGCAGGTGCGTGGGTCGGATAACCTGTGGAGAGTGGCCAGATCATCGGGGATGCGACGACGCAAGGCCCGATTGCGCACCGTCGCCCTGATCGGGATCGACGGTTCGGGCAAGACCACGCAGGCACACCGGTTGGCCGACGCGCTGAACGCCGCCGGACGCCCCGCCACCTACCGCCGCAACGCCAGTGGTCGCCGCTGGCTCGGCCGGCTCGCGCACCGCCTCGGCCGGCCGGACGCGCAACGGCTCGTCGGTCGCGACGGCGTGCTGGCGGTGGAGTCGGTGCTGCGCTGGCTGGCCATCGCCGTCGCTCTGCTCAGCTGTCTGCTCACCGGCCGGACGGCGGTGATGGACCGCTACTCGGCCTGCCAGTACGCGAGCATCCGGGCGCACGGCGGGCAGCGCTGGGAGAGGCTGGCCCGGGCCGGCTACCGGCTGTTCCCGACGCCGCAGGTCACCTTCCTGCTCGCCGTCGACCCGGCGGAGGCGTACCGGCGGATCGAGGAACGCGGCACCGACCACGAGACGATGGGGTGGCTGACCGCCGCGGACACCGCCTACCGGGCACTGCCCGAGTACCCCAGCTTCGTGCTGGTGGACGCGGGCCGCCCGGCCGAGGAGGTGACCGAGCAGATTCAGGCGCACCTGGAGACCTGGCTGCCGCCGTCCGCGTCGGGCGGAGAGGACGTCGGCCCGGTGGTGGCTCAGGCCCGCCCGTAGACCGGCACTGTGGCGCCACTGGTCGGGGCGGACTCGGCCGACGCGAGGAACCGGATCACCGGCGCGATCTCGGCCGGGGTCACCCAGCGGGAATGGTCGGCGTCCGGCTGGGCCGCCCGGTTCGCCGGTGTGTCGATGACGCTGGGCAGCACCGTGTTGCAGCGCACGTTCTGCGACCGGTACTCCACAGCGACAGCGTTGGCGAAGGCCAGCACCGCCGCCTTGGCCGTCGAGTAGCCGGCCGCGCCGCGGAACGGGGCGAGCGCCGCGCGGGCCGAGACGCAGACCACCGCGCCGCCGCCGGACGCCACCAGGTGCGGGAGCGCGGCCTGGGTGACCAGGTAGGTCGGGCGCAGGTTGACGGTGAGCATCCGCTCGAACTCCTCGACCGGGGTCTCGTGCACCAACCCGCCGCTGGCGTACCCCCCGACGAGGTTGACCACCGCGCGCAGCGGCGCCGCCGGTTCGCCGGCCGCGGCCTCGACCGCCTGCGCCGCGCCCGCCGGCTCGCCCAGGTCCGCGACAACCCGGACCAGTCCGTCCGCCGCCGGCTCCGACCCGGGCCGGGCTTTCCGCTCGGGTACGACCACCCGCCAGCCCGCCTCGACGAACGCGGTGACGACAGCCCCGCCAAGCCCACCGGAACCCCCGGTAACCAAAACGCTGCGCTCTCCCATGAGCCCCACGCTAGTGCCCCCCGCTCTCCTGCGTCGATCATGAAGTTGTTGCCGTGACACGCCGATCCGAGTGGCAACAACTCCATGATCGCGGTCTGCCGTGGGCAGAGCGGCTGGCCGAATCGACTCGCGACGGCGCAGGATCGGCGGATGCGGATTCTCATTCTCGGTGGCACCCAGTTCCTCGGCCGGGCGACGGCCCGGCTCGCCGTCGAGCAGGGTCACGAGGTGACCTGTGCGGCCCGGGGCGTGTCTGGCACCGTGCCCGCCGGGGTGCGCTTCGTGGTGGCCGACCGCGACGATCCCGACTCGCTCGTCCCGCTCGCCGACGCGGGCTTCGACGCCGTGGTCGACGTGACCCGCCAGATCAGCCACGCCCGGCACGCGCTGGCCGCGCTAGCCGACCACGTCGGCCACTGGTCGTTCGTGTCGACGATCTCGGTGTACGCGGACCACACCACCCCGGGCCAGACCGCCGCGGACGCGCCGATCCTGGCGCCGGCCCCGCCGGACGTGGACGGTCCGATCGGCCCGGATCACCGCCGGTACGGCGAGTGCAAGGTGAGCATCGAGGAGCTGGTCCGGGAGCGGGTGGGCGTGGACCGTTCGTTCGTCTGCCGGGCGGGCCTGATCGTCGGCGCTGAGGATCCGAGCAACCGTTTCCCGTACTGGGTGCGGCGGCTGTCGGCCGGTGGCGAGGTGCTGGCCCCCGGGCACCCGACCGATCGGGTGCAGTTCGTGGACGTCGCCGATCTGGCCCGTTGGTTGCTGCACGCCGCCGGCACCCGCCTCGGCGGCACGTACGACGGCACCGGTCCGGCGATGTCCCGGGCCGACCTGTTGGCCGGCGTGGCCGCCGGGCTGGGCGTCGCCGATCCGGCCCTCACCTGGGTCGACCAGGAGTTCCTGCTGTCCCACGACGTACGCGAGTGGTCGGGGGAGCGGGCGTTGCCGCTCTGGGTGCGACTGCCGGAGACCGCTGGCCTGATGGACCGGGACGTCCGACCGGCCCTGGACGCCGGCCTGACGGTCCGTCCGCTGGCCGACACCGTTCGGGCGACCGCGTCCTGGATGGCCGCACAACCGGCGGCCGTCCGGCATGGTGGACTCGACCCGGCGGATGAGGCGGCGATCCTGGGGAAGTGGCAGGCTGTGCGGGACCGGTGATTCCGGCGATCAAAGTTTCCCCCACCTCGGACAGTCATAGTTGACGCTCACGCCTGGTGAAAGTAAGTTTCATCCGTGGCGAAGAGTCCGAAGATTTCTGCGAGTCACGAGCCCGGTGGGCTGATCGTCCACATCAGCGGGCTGTTGCCATCGCTGTCGCCCGCCGAGCAGCGGGTCGCCCGGCTGGTCGTCTCCGACCCGGCGGCCGCCGCCCGGCGGACAATCACCGACCTCGCCACCGCAGCCGAGACATCCGAGGCTACCGTCATCAGGTTCTGCCGTTCGGTGGGCATGGACGGTTACCCCCAGCTGCGCATCCGCCTCGCCGCCGAGGCCGCTCGCCGGATCGAGCCGCCGGACGCCCGAGTGGTCGGCGGTGACATCCCGCCCGGCGCCGATCTCGCGCAGATCATCGCCACCATCGCGTTCAACGACGCGCGCGCCGTCGAGGAGACTGCCGAGCAACTCGACCCCGCCGTCTGCGAGCAGGTGGTCGAGGCGATCAGCGGTGCCGGTCGGATCGACATCTACGGCGCCGGCGCCAGCGGGTTCGTCGCCTCGGACTTCCAGCAGAAGCTGCACCGCATCGGCCGGATCGCCTTCTATTTCCCGGACGTGCACACCGCGCTGACCTCGGCCGCCCTCCTGGGCCGGGGAGACGTGGCGATCGGCATCTCGCACACCGGCACCACCTCCGACGTGATCGAGGTGCTGGAGCAGGCCCGTACCCGCGGTGCCGCGACAGTGGCATTGACCAACTTCCCGCGCTCGCCGATCACCGACGTTGCGGACTTCGTGTTGACCACGGCGGCCCGGGAGACCACCTACCGCTCCGGCGCGACGGCCAGCCGGCTGGCCCAGCTCACAGTTGTCGACTGCCTCTTCGTCGGGGTGGCCGCCCGTAACCGGGCCCGGGCCCGCAAGGCCCTGGAGGCGACCGCAGAGGCGGTCCAGTCGCACCGGGTGGGTGCCAACCGGAGGCGGGCATGACGGCCGGTGCGGAGATGCCCGCACGGCCCGCTCGCCCCACAGTCCGGGTGGGCGCCCCCACGGAACGGCGTAACCCGCTCAGCGTCGACCTCGACCTGATGTCGACCCGGGACGTGCTCACCGTGATCAACGAGGCGGACCGGCGGGTGCCCACTGCGGTCGCCGCGGTGCTCGACGAGATCGCCACCACCGTCGACCTGGCGGTCGCGGCGCTTCGCGGCGGTCACCGGGTGCACTACTTCGGGGCCGGCACCTCCGGCCGGCTGGGCGTGCTCGACGCGGCCGAACTGGCCCCCACCTTCAACTCGCCCCGACACTGGTTCTGCGCGCACCTCGCGGGCGGCCCGGACGCCATGTGGCGAGCCGTCGAGGATGCTGAGGACGACGATCGGGGCGGCGCGGTCGAAGCGGCCAGTTGTGTACGGGCCGGGGACCTGGTGGTTGGTCTGGCGGCCAGCGGTCGCACCCCGTACGTCCTCGGGGCGCTTGCCTCGGCCCGCGCCAAGGGCGCCTCGACGGTGCTGCTCTGCGCCAATCCGGAGGCGGAGGCCGCCCGGTCGGTCGACGTGTTCATCGGAGTGGACACCGGACCCGAGGTGGTCACCGGGTCGACCCGGATGAAGGCGGGCACAGCACAGAAGTTGGTGCTCAACACGTTCTCGACCGCCGTCATGGTGCGCCTGGGGCGGGTCTACTCGAACCTCATGATCGATATGGTGGCCACCAACGCGAAACTCCGCGGACGAATGATCTCGATCCTGGTCGAGGCCACCGGTTGCTCGGAGGAGCTCTCCCGGCAGGCCCTCACCGAGGCTGACGGGGACCTGAAGACGGCGCTCGTCGCCCTCGTCTCGGGCGCTGAGATCGACGCTGCCCGGGCCGCGCTGGCCCGCTCGGCCGATCAGGTGCGCGGCGCCCTCGCCCTGCTCGCCTCCTAGCGCCCCCCGGCCCCGGGAGCGAATGGGGCCCCGGATTGTTCATCTGGCCGGGGGGTAATAACACCCCCGTGAATGAACCGAGCGGCTCAACGGTGCGTATCTGGCAGTGACCAGGATCGCATGGCTGTGGTGACCCGGGTCGCTGTGCCCCCACGGCGGGCGGTGTTGCCATGGGCGGTGACCCGTACGTGGTGCGCCCAGTGGCGAGCCACCCAATGGGGTGCTGACAGCAAACATGGACCGTGCTCTCAGCTACTACTCAGGCATTCGTGACACTTTCGACTCACGACGCGGAATCCCCGACACGTCTCATCTGTTGTGTAGGTGTCAGCACCGATGGGCACAGCAGAAGTTACCAGGGGCTGACAGGTGTGGGGAATGGCAAGGAACCGGGCAACCGGCGCGAGCGAGGGGACCGTGGGCAACGTGGACAAGAACATCGGCATGCGAACCGATCAGGTCGCCGAGGAACGCGACCTGGTGGGCGTCTACCTGCACGAGATCTCCCGGACGCCACTGCTGGACGCCGCCCGGGAGGTAGAGCTCTCCAAGGCGATCGAGGCCGGCCTCTACGCCGAGCACCTGCTCGGCGAGGACGCCGTTCCCGCCGGTGTCGACCGGGCCGACCTGGAGTGGCTGGTCGTCGAGGGGGAGCGCGCGAAGGACCTGTTCATCCGCGCGAACCTCCGACTGGTCGTGTCGATCGCTCGGCGTTACGTGCGCTCAGGGATGCCCATGCTGGACCTGATCCAGGAGGGCAACACCGGCCTCGTCCGGGCGGTCGAGAAGTTCGACTACGAGCGCGGCTACAAGTTCTCCACCTACGCCACCTGGTGGATCCGGCAGGCGATCAGCCGGGCGATCGCCCAGCAGGAGCGCACCGTCCGTCTGCCGGTGCACCTGGTGGAGGACGTCAACCGGATGCGCAACGTGGCTCGGCAGCTGACCCGTGAGTTGGGCAGCGACCCGGAGCCGGAGCAGATCGCGAACGCTCTCGGCGTCACCGTCGAGCGGGTGAACGAGCTGCGCCGCTGGTCGCAGGACACCGTCTCGCTGGACACCCCGGTCGGTGACGACGGCGACACCAGCCTCGGCGACCTGGTCGCCGACAGTGATGCGCCGTCGCCGGAGGACATCGTCCTCAGCGGCCTGGAGCGGCAGCGCATCGAGGGGCTGCTCAACCACCTCGACGATCGGTCCGCCGGCATCATGCGGGCCCGCTACGGGCTCGAGGACGGCCGGGAGCACTCGCTCACCGAGGTCGCGTCCCGCTTCTCGCTGTCCCGCGAGCGGATCCGGCAACTGGAGATCCAGGCCCTCGGGCGGCTCCGTGAGCTGGCCCGGGCGGAGGGGCTGCAAGCAGCCTGAGCTGGTAGTAATAACGGCGAACGGCCGGCGTCCGATAGGGGGACGCCGGCCGTTCGCCGTCAGCGATCGTGGTTAGCGGACCCGGCCGTAACCCTGGATGGACATCATGTTCATGCCACGCTTGAGCACGTTGCGACCGGCGCTGGGCGCGTCGATCACCTGACCGTCGCCCACGTAGAGGGCGACGTGCCCGAGCCCGCTGTAGAAGACCAGGTCGCCGGGGCGTAGCTCGCCCCGCCCGATGTGGGCGACAGCGCCCCACTGCATCCTGGTGTTGTGCGGCAGGGACTTCCCGGCCGCTCGCCAGGCCGCCGAGGTCAGACCGGAACAGTCGTAGCCGTTCGGCCCGTCGGCTGCCCAGACGTACGGCTTGCCGATCGCGCCGAACGCGTAACGCACCGCTGTGCCGGCAGCACCGGACACGGCGGGCACGTTCTTGGCCTCGGTCGTCGCCGCCTTGGGCTCGGGTTGCTCGGTGGCGGCCCCGTACGCCTGCCGGCGCAGCTCGTAGAGCCTGGCCAGATCCTGCTCGATCTGCTTCTTACCGGCGGCGAGCTGACGAGCCTGTGCGGCCTGCCGGGTCAAGGTCGCGCCCAGGCGGGCCTTCTCGTCGAGCAGCCGCTGCTGGTCGGCAGTGAAGCTGGAGATGCGCTCCTGCCGCTGGCGGGTCAACTGCTCGATGGCGCCGAGTCGGTCCAGCAGCGCGGCCGAGCCACCGGGACGCAACAGGGCGTCCGCGGTGCGCAGGCCGCCACTCTTGTACGCGGTGGAGGCAAGCTCCGCCACGTCGGCTCGGCTCTGCTCGACCTGCTGTTCGAGCGGGCCGATGCGGGTCTGTAATCGGGCCACGGCGGACTCGTTCGCCTTGATCTCCTCACGCAGCTTGTTGTACGACTCGACGACCCGCTCCAACTCGGCCGAGGACGTCTCGATCCGGCGGGTCAGGTCGGCGGGGGACGGCTCGGCCTGGGCCACCGCCGTCGGGGCGATCAGCGCAGCCGACATGCCGACCAGCGCCACGGTGCGCAGCAGATTTCTCAGGGATGACAAGAGCGGAAGGCCCCTCTCCCACGGCCGCCGGGGCTGCTGACGCCCTCGACGACACCGGCCGGGGCCATCCGGGCGGACGGCACTGGGCCGGACCGGCTCGCCCAACCTAACCCGGGACGGATGTTGCTCGCAGTTGAAGCAGGGGTCAAAGTTGGGAGAGTTGCGGGTCGGGCACCTGGGCTGGGTGGCGCCATGGTGGCTGATGACACCTGTGACCGAGGGAATATCACCCCTTTCGCGGCCTACTGACGGATGTACGACTTTCGTCGTTCCGGGCGTATGCCGCCGGATTCCTGGCCGCCATAACCGATAAAAGGTGAAATGGATGCTGTTTCTCGGCGATGTCACCTGGTCGTGGCGAGCTGTCGGTGCCCGGTAAATGCCCAGGTCGACTGGCGCTGCCGCAACACAATGAAGTCCGGAGCCGGGAATCCCGTCGACAGGCAGTGATGAATCGCCTTCGGGTCCACTCGGCCAACCGTCCCCTTTCGGGAGGAACCGTGAATCGTGAAGGCGCAAAGACGCGACCGCCGCGAACGGTGCCGGGCGCTCGGTCGACCCTGCTGTACGCACGGCCCGGCATCATCGTGACCGTCGACCGGTTCACCGTCGGTCGGAACAGCTACCGGGTCGCCGACCTGACCCATCTGCGTACCACCCGGGGTCCGCACGACCGGATCGCCGTCCGGGCCGTCGTCATCACCGCCAGCATGCTCGGCGGCGTGGGGGTGCTCCTCGGCTTCACCGGCGGTCTGCAACGCCTCACCGCCGAGGCGTACCTGATCCTCGGTGCGGTGTTCCTGCTCCCGGCCGCTCTGGCCCTGGTCGGCGATCGCTGGCGCCCACCGCCGCACGAACTGTGGGGGTGGCACCAGGGAGCGGAGGTGCTGCTGTTCAGCGCCGACGACGAACGGCAGTTCGGCCAGGTCACCCGGTCGCTGCTGCGGGCCCGGGAGGTCAACCGCTTCGGCAGTTGGGTCGACCCGCTCGCCTCAGCGGACCCGTGGCGGCCCAACCGCTGACCGGTGGCGGTGGGCCGGATGCGTGCCGGCCCACCGGCCGTTGGGCAAGATCAGCGGGCGACCGGCTCCGGAGCCCGTTCCGGCTGCGGCGCGGCCACCCAGGCGCTGACCCGGCGCTCGGCGTAGAACGAGACGAACGGCACCGTGCCGGCCAGCATCACCAGCAGCATCCGCTTCAGCGGCCAGTCGGCTCGGCGGCTCAGGTCGAACGCGGCCACCAGGTAGATCATGTAGAGGAAGCCGTGCGCCGGCCCGATCGTCTCCACGACGACCGGGTTGTCGAACGCGTACTTCAGTGGCATGCCGATCACGACCAGCAGGATCAGCACCACGCCCACGATCCAGGCGATCACGCGGTACCGGGTAAGGGCAGCGCCCACCTTCGTCCGTCCTTCCGAGCCCGGCTCAGCCGGGATAGTCACCGGGCCGGGCGCCCGGATTGGCGTTCAACCATGACAGGTAGTGGTTGTAGGCGGCCAGGTCGGTGTCCTCGACGACGTCGTCGCTGGCCGGCACCCGGGACACCCGCACCGGTCGGCGTACCGCCGGTCGGGACCCGTCGGTGACCGCCGGCGCCGGCTCGACGGCCGGATCCTCGGGCGGCGCGTCGCCCTCCGCCGCCCTGCGGCGGGCCAGCTTCACCTCACGCCACCAGACGTAGACCACGAAGCCGGCGAAGATCGGCCACTCGACCGCGTACCCCCAGCTCACGCTGTTGCCGGCGGTGGCCCGGCTGATCTGCCACCAGCCCAGCCCGAGGAAGCCCACGACCAGCACGACCATGGCCACGTGGCGTGCGATCCACGCCGGGGTCCAGAGCCGCCTCATGACGATGAGGGTACCGGGGGCGCCACCGGTCTCCGACACCGTGTCGTAGTCGTCGCCTCGCCGGCCTGGTTTGGCATCACCACGCCTGGGAAATCGTCTAGACGCCAGCCCAAACGAGATCAAGGGGGGCGATCATGACCGGATCGGTACGTGAGGACGGCTTCGCGTCCAGGGGCAGTGCGGAGATGAGCCCGGAGCAGCGGGTGCCCGAGTGGGGCGGCGACCAGCTCGCCGACCCGGCCGGCGCTCCCGGCCTCGACGGCGACCTGCTCGGCATCGACCCGACGGAACTGACCGACGAGGACCTGATCCGCGAGATGCACAGCCTGCACCGCACCCGCCTGGACACCCTGCGGCACGCGGCGGACTCCGCACTCGCGAACCACCTGCGGCGCACGGCGGAGCTGGAGACCGAGTACCTGGCCCGCCACCCGGGCCGCGAGGTCGATCCCAGCCGCCTGCGGGACGCCTGATGCCGGCGCGCGCCGTGCGCGGCATGTCCGCGCCACCCGAGGTGGTCTTCAGCACCGCCACCGACCCCGACCGGGCCTCGGCCTGGCTGCCGGAGCCGCTCCGTGGCGACGGCAGCCCCGCCGCGGAGATCAGCGGCGAAGAGCTGCGCGCCCGCTGGGGCGACGGCGACGCCGACGACTGGTCCGCCGAGATCCGGGTGGAGCCGGCGGATTCCGGCGGCGCCCGGATCCAGCTCGACCTGGCCGACGGGTCCGGGGGGCCCGGCCCGGATCAGCTGGCCGACGAGGCGCTCACCAACCTGGCGCGCGAGGTCGCCGACAACCTCCAGGCTGGCTGAGCCGGCCGCGCGGGACGCCGCTCCCGCACCACCACGACATGTGAGGAGATCGGGTGAGCGACACTGGCCTGCGGCAGAAGGCCGCCCGGCTGCGCCGGGCGTACGCGCCGCACGAACATCGGCCGCTCGGCGGCTACCTGGTGGCGATGGGTGCCTACGCCGGGGTGACCGGGGCTCTCGCCGGCCTGGTCAAGGCGACCGGCCGGCCGGTGCCGGAACGTCCCGCGCCGTCCGACGTGGTGCTGCTCTCCATCGCCACGCACAAGCTGAGCCGGTTGTTGTCCAAGGACGCGGTGACCAGCCCGCTGCGGGCGCCGTTCACCCGCTACGACCGACCGATCGGCAGCGGCGAGGTGATGGAGCAGGTACGCGACTCGGGCAGCCCGACCCGGCACGCCATCGGCGAGCTGCTGAGCTGCCCGTTCTGCCTGGCAGTCTGGGTGGCCACCGGGCTGACCGGTGGCCTGGTGCTCGCACCCCGGCTCACCCGCCTGGTGGCCACCGCGCTGACGGCGGTCGCCGCGTCCGACTTCCTCCAGATGGCGTACGCGACGGCGCAGCAGGCCGCCGAGGGTGGGCACCACGACGACGACTGACGAGCAGGACACGAAGAGGGGGCCGGCAGACGCCGGCCCCCTCTTCTCGTACGCCTCACCGTTGCATGCCGGACCAACCGTGCGGCGACTCCGGCTCCCGCTCGTCCTCGTCCGCCCCGGTGATGATGTCCCGATCCACCGCCGTCTTGTCGTGTTCGTTGGCGAAGTCCGGCTCGGGCGTGGTGTCAGTGCCCTTCGGGGGCTGACCCAGCGCCGGCACCTTCTCGTCTCGGTCGTCGTGGTTCGTCATGTCGGTGTCCCTTCTGCGGTCACTCATCCGAGGGGGCCGCCCAGCAGGTCGCTGGCCTCGTCCACCGAGTACTCACCCTCGGGGAGCGCGTCGATGCGGGCGAGCAGGTCCGGCGGCAGTTCGGCGGCCACCGCCCGGCGGTAGATCTCCCCCTGTTCGACCCGCTCCTGCGCCCGGAAGACGTCGTCGAGCAGGTCGTCGAGGGCCTGGGTGCCCGGCTCGCCGGCCACGCATGAGTCGTCGGTCACGTCGATCAGCTACCCGGGGCGGAATCGGTCAAACGTCACGCCGACGGCCGACGTACGGGGCTCACCAGGGCAGTGCCCCCGCCTCGTCCTGGAAGGTCCCCGTCGGCCCGGTCGGCTCCAGGGTCGCCAGGCGTACGACCTGTCGGGCGCTCTCCTCGGCCGGTCGACCGATCCCGAAGGGCGCGGTCATGTCCGTGGCAGTGGTGCCCGGTTCGAGGGCGTTGAACGTGATGCCCGGCTGCGACTTGGCGTACTGCACGGTCAGCATCGTGGCCGCGGTCTTGGAGGCCGAGTACAACGCGAGCGACATGCCGAACTCCGGGCGCTCAGGATTGTTCACCGCCCAGAACGATCCGGCGCTGCTGGAGATGGTGACGACGTTGGGATTCGAGGACCTGCGAAGTAGGGGCAGCGCCGCCTCCGTGACGCGCACGATGCCCACCGCGTTGGTGTCGAAGGATCGCAGCGCGGCGGGGCCGTCGAGCCCGGTCTCCAGAATGCCAGCGTTGTGTACCAGGACGTCGAGTCGGCCCTCTGCCGCGTCGATCGTGGCCAGTGCGGTGCGCACGGACGCGTCGTCGGTGACGTCGAGCTGGACGAATCGCGCTCCGAGCGCCGCGGCGGCCTGCTCGCCCCGCTCGACATCACGCGCGCCGACGTAGACGACATGCCCCAGCTCCAGAAGCTGCCTGGCGGTCTCGAAGCCGATGCCCTTGTTGGCCCCGGTGATCAATGTGACGGTCATGTCGCGAACGCTAACCAGCGGGGGTCGACGTACCCGGAGCCCTCTTGAGACCGGGGTCTGACAGGACCCCCTCTGGTCGCTCGACACTGCCACCGGCAGATTTCAGGTCCTGGCGTGCTCGACCGTCTGTAGCTCGCGGATCGCGGGTAGGCCCACGGAGGCGAGGAGGGTCAGCTTCTCCGCGTCGCTCGACCCGGCGTCGGGGTGGTAGACGACGAGCATCAGGCCATCCGCTCCGGCGATGCTCAGCCGTTCCCGATTGAGGGTCAGCTCCCCGACCTGAGGGTGATTGAGCCGAATCGGCGTTCCGCGCTGTCCGCGTACTTCGTGGCGTGCCCAGAGCTGACGAAATCGGGCGCTCGCCAACGAGAGTTCTCCGGTGAGTTCGATGAAGCGGGTGTCGTCTATGTCGGTGCCCACGGCCTGTCGTAGGTTCGCGACGAAGCACTCCGTCATGTTTTCCCAATCCGGGTGCATTGCCTGCTCGGCGGGGTTCAGGAACAGGTCTCTGAGCTGATTCCCCCCTTCGGCAAGTCGTGGGGAGAGGGCTCTGGCGAGGCTGTTCGAGGCGAGGATGTCGAAGTACCGTCCCTCGACGAAGGCGGGCTGGACGAGGGAGTCCAGAAGTTTGAGCGCACCGGCTGGAACGGTTTCCTTGCGCTGTCGACGTCTGCGCCCTCGGGGAGTGTCAGCGACCAGCTTCAGCAGGTAGGCCAGGTGCTCGTCGTCGAGCTGGAGGACACGTGCGATGGACTCGAGCACCTGCACGGACGGGTTGCGGTCGCGGCCCCGCTCCAAGCGCAGGTAGTAGTCGGCGCTGACGCCGGCGAGCATGGCGACCTCCTCGCGGCGCAGGCCCGGAACACGTCGCACACCCCCCTCAGGGATGCCGGCCTGCTGCGGTGTCACCAGCGCCCGTCGAGCACTCAGAAACGCGCCAAGGTCGTTCGACATCTCGCTCACCAATCAATCGTATGACCGGGAAAGACGGGTGACGGGGGCCCTGTCGCACCCCCCGGCTCGCGCCCCGGCCCGCGTACAGACAGCGCCGCCCCCGGCCTTGTGGGCCGGGGGCGGCGCTGGTGTCGGTGTGCAGGTCGCCGCTCGGCGAGTGGCACTACGCGGCTCCAGCCGGACGGTATTCCGCGAAGGCTATTTAGGTGAGGCCCGGGGACACTGGACACACCGACACCCCTGTCAACGAGCCGACCCCCGCTCGTGTTCCGTAGGCCGGGGTGTCGGCGGTCACACCGTCGTCGGCAGTGTGGCCCGACGGGCCCGCACCGCAGAGGCGAGGTGGTCGAGCACCTCGGCGGTGTCGTCCCAGCCGAGGCAGGCGTCGGTGACCGACCGGCCGTACTCCAGCTCCCGGGTCGGGTCGAGCTCCTGCCGGCCGGGCAGCAGGAACGACTCCAGCATCACGCCGGTGATCCCACGCTGGCCAGCGGCAAGTTGGGCGGCCACGTCCGCGGCGACCAGCGGCTGGTTGCGGTGGTCCTTGCCGCTGTTGGCGTGACTCGCGTCGATCACCAACCGCTCCGGCAGGTCGGCGGCGCGGAGCAGGTCGAGCGCCCCGGCGACCGACTCGGCGTCGTAGTTGGGTCGGCCGCCCCCGCCGCGCAGCACCAGGTGCCCGTCGGTGTTGCCCCGGGTGTGCATGATCGCCGGAGTGCCGGAGAAGTCGATGCCGGGGAAGACGTGCGGCACCCCGGCGGCGCGGATCGCGTCCACGGCCGTGCCGATGCTGCCGTCCGGGCGGTTCTTCATGCCGATCGGCATGGACAGGCCGGAGGCGAGCTGGCGGTGCACCTGGCTCTCCACCGTGCGGGCGCCGATCGCGCCCCAGGCCACCGTGTCCGCGATGTACTGCGGGGTGATCGGGTCGAGGAACTCGCAACCCACCGGCAGGCCGAGGCGGAGCACGTCGAGCAGCAGTGCCCGAGCCAGCCGCAGACCGGTGTTGACGTCCCCGCTGCCGTCCAGGCCGGGGTCGTTGATCAGGCCCTTCCAACCGACAGTGGAGCGCGGCTTCTCGAAGTAGACCCGCATGACGATCAGCAGGTCGTCGGCGACCCGGTCGGCTGCCGTCCGCAGACGCTGCGCGTAGTCCAGGGCGGCGGCCGGGTCATGCACCGAGCAGGGGCCGACCACCACCAGCAGGCGGTCGTCCTCGCGGTCCAGCACGCGACCGACCGCGCGGCGGCCGGTCAACACGGCCGACGCGAGTGGGGCGTCCAGGGGCAACTCGTGGTGCAGCAGGGCGGGCGTGGTCAGCGGCACGACACGGTCGATTCGCTGATCGCTGACCCGATCGGTCTCCGGGGTCGTCACGGTGGCATCCTTCCGCCGACCGTGCCCGGGGCCGGTGCCCGGGACGAGCCGGCTGCTCGTACGCAAAAGGGCAGGAACGACAGCTCCTGCCCAGCCGGCTCGGTCCGTGGTGACGTCAGTTCATGGTGAAGTCACCGGCGTGCGAGCCGGCTGCCTAAACCATCGATAGGAACGCGTCACCGGGCCAGCCTACCCGACCGGACGCGGTCACCCGTCCTGTCGTCCCAAGATGCGGGGCGAAGATCGCGTGCCGGGGGTGCGGTCGGGGTAACAGGGGTGCCATGACACACGAGCAGAGCGATCAGGACCGGGTGGAGTCCCGGGCGCACCACCTTCTGCCCGAGGAGAAGGCGGTGGGCAGCGACGACCCGGAGGCGCAGGCGGAGGCCATCCTCGCCGACTCGGACCTCCGCGCTGCGGACCAGAACGCCGCACCGGACACGGTGCTGGAACGTCGTACCTCGGATCAGACAGTGGTGGCGGTCGAACCGCCGGACTGAGCGGTCGCCCCACGGGCCCGCCGCGACCCCCGGTAGGTCTGGTCGCGCAGCCAGGCCAGCGGACCTGCCACCCGCAGTTCGGGTGGCAGGTTGCGCACCGGGTCGAACGCGAGCGCCGCGTCCTCCTCGGCGCTGAGCTGGGCACCGAGGCTGACCTGCCCGACCAGCCGCCAGGGCCCCACCGCCGACGCGACAGCGAGCACCAGACGCGGGGTGTCCGTCCGGGTCGCGGCGACCGCCGTGGCCAGGCTGCTACCGAGGTCGACCGAGTCGGGGTCGGCCAGCGCGGCCAGCCAGAGGCGGCGCCGACCCGCGCGGTAGCACGTGATCGTGCTGTACGTGCCGGTGAAGCGGCGTCGGGGCAGCGGCAGGTTTCGTAGCACCGGGGCCGCGCCGCTGGAGCTGACCAGCAGGTCGAACGGCCGGCCCCCGTCGCCGTGCAGGCGCAGCGCGAGGCCCAGGACGTCGGGCCAACTGCCGGGCGTGGGCGTTCCCTTGGAGAGCCGGACGGTGGTCCGGTACCGGCCGGGGTCGTCCAGCAGAGCGACCCCGGTGGGCGGTCCGGGCGTACCCCAGATCACCGTCTCGCCGACGAACGAGCGACCGGCCGGATGCAGCAACCGGCCGCGGCGCAGCCGGCCGAGTGCGATGCTGGCGCGTTCGACGGCGGTGGCGGCCCGGCCCGCGGTCCAGGACGAAGGTGGGGTGACGGTCATTGCTCTCCGGTACCCCGCGCGGCGGCTCCGATGCCGCCCGGGTCGGCTCGCCGACCGACCGCACGTCACCTTTCCGACCGCGAGATCAGATAGCGTCGGGGGCATGCCCGACAGCGGTTACCCCTGGCCCATTCAGACGTCCCGACTGGACAACGGCCTGCGCGTGGTGGTGAGTGAGGATCGCACCGCGCCTGCCGTGGCGGTCAACCTCTGGTACGACGTCGGCTCCCGGCACGAGCCGGTAGGGCAGACCGGCTTCGCCCACCTCTTCGAGCACCTGATGTTCGAGGGCTCGGTGAACGTGGCGAAGACCGAGCACATGAAGCTCATCCAGGGCTCCGGCGGCTCGCTCAACGCCACCACGAACCCGGACCGCACCAACTACTTCGAGACGGTCCCGGCCGAGCACCTGGAGCTGGCCCTCTGGTTGGAGGCCGACCGGATGGGCGGCCTGGTCCCCGCCCTCACCCAGGAGACGCTGGACAACCAGCGGGACGTGGTCAAGAACGAGCGCCGGCAGCGCTACGAGAACGTGCCGTACGGCGACGCCTGGCTGCGGTTGCTGCCGCTGCTCTACCCGCCGGGGCACCCCTACCACCACGCGACGATCGGCTCGATGGCCGACCTGAACGCCGCCGACCTGGCCACCTTCCAGGCGTTCCACCAGACCTACTACGCGCCGAACAACGCGGTGCTCACAGTGGTCGGCGACGCCACCGCCTCCCACGTGTTCGCGCTCGCCGACAAGTACTTCGGCGCGCTGCCCGCCCGCGACGACATCCCGCCGGCACCGGACGGCCGCAACGTCCCCGCGACCGGGCAGACGGCCGTCGAGTCGGTGAGCGCCGACGTGCCGGCGCCACGGGTCTACATCGCCCACCGCAGCTACCCGTTCGGCAGCCCGGGATACAACGTGATCACCGTGCTCGCCACAATCCTGGGCAGCGGCCGGGGCAGCCGGCTCTACCAGCGCCTCGCCGACGGCGAGCGGATCGCGCAACCGGATCTGGTCGGGGCGTACGGGGTGGACCTCGCACACGCCCCGGCACCGTTGATCGCCACCGCCACCGCCCGCCCCGGAGTGAGCGCCGAGCGGCTGGCCGAAGGGCTGGCCGACGTCGTCGACGAGCTGGCCACTGTGCCGGTCACCGCCGCCGAGCTGGATCGGGCCAAGGCGTTGCTCAGCACCGGGTGGTGGCGTCAGCTGTCCACCGTCGACGGCCGCGCGGACCTGCTCGGCCGGTACACCACGCAGTTCGGTGACCCGGCCCGCATCGCCGAGCAGTTGCCGGCCCTGCTCGCTGTCACCGCGGAGCAGATCGCCGAGGCCGCCGCCGACGTGCTCGCCACCGACCGGGTGACCCTGACCTACCTGCCCGAGGAGACCTCATGACGTTGATCGCCGACCGTCCCGGCCCGGGCGCCGCCCGCCCGTACCGGTTCCCGCCGGTGGTCCGCCGCGCCGCGGCCGGTGGTCAGGTCGTCGCCGCGCACCTGCCGGGGCAGAACCTCGCCGTGGCCCTGCTGCTGCTCGACGTGGGCGCGGGCCAGGAGCCGGTCGGCAAGGAGGGCCTGTCCGGTGTGCTGGCCAAGGCGCTGGAGGAGGGGACCGCGCAGCGGGACGCCGCCGCGTACGCGCTCGCCGTCGAAGGGCTCGGCACCGCGTTGTCGACCGGTCTGGACTGGGACTCGTTCCAGGCCAGCGTGGTGATCCCGGTGGACCGGCTGAGTGCGGCCGTGGAACTGCTCGCCGAGGCGGTCCGGACGCCCAAACTCGACACCGCCGACGTACGCCGGGTGCGCGACGACGAGGCCACCGCGCTCCGGATGGACTGGGCCAATCCCGGCCCGCGCGCCGACGCCGCGCTGCGCGCCGACCTGTTCGGCGCGCAGAACCGCTGGGGACGGCCGATGCACGGCGACCCGGAGTCGGTCGCCGGGTTGGACGTGGAGGACGTGACGGTCTTCCACTCCGAGTGGTTCCTGCGTCCCGGCACCCTGATCGTCGCCGGTGACCTGGACCGGATCGACCTGGACGCGCTGGCCGCCGCGGCGTTCGCCGGCACCGGTGGTGGCCCCGCCGTGCGGGGCGGCCCCATCGAGGTGCCGCTGCACGGCGAACGGCGGATCATCCTGGTGGACCGGCCCGGCTCGGTGCAGTCCACGCTGCGGCTGGGCCACCCGTCACCCCACCGGGCGCACCCCGACCACGTGCCGATGACACTCGCCGGCACCGTGCTCGGCGGGGCGTTCACCTCCCGGCTCAACCACCTGCTGCGCGAGGTGCACGGCTACACCTACGGCATCCGGGGCGACTTCGCCGCGTCGCGGCGGTTCGGTCGGTTCGCGGTCAGCTCCGGCGTGCAGACGGCGGTCACCGCGCCGGCCCTGGTCGAGGCGGTGGGCGAGATCACCCGTACCCAGGCCACCGGGGTGACCGAGGACGAGCTGGAGGTGGCCCGCTCCTGGCGCGCCGGGCAGCTCTCGGTCGAGTTGCAGAGCCCTCGGGCGATCGCGTCCGCGCTGACCACACTGGTGGTGCACGACCTGCCGGACGACTACCACGCGCGGCTGCGCGAGTCGCTGCTCTCCGCCGACGTGGACCAGGTCTCCGCGGCGGCAGCCACCCACCTGCACCCGGAAGCCCTCACCCTGGTCATCGAGGGCGACGCCGCGGTGATCCGCGCCGACCTGGAGGCCACTGCCCTGGGAACCCTCCTCCCCTGACCCCACCCACCACCCACTCACCGGCGGCCTCGCGCCACCCCTCGCGCCGTTGATCATGAAGTTGTTGTCACTAGCCTCGGCGTGTGTGTCGCGGCAATAACTTCATGATCGACGGGAGGGGGGTTGGGGGAGTGGGGTGTGAGGTGGGACCCGGGGGGTGGGAAAGGGGTCCCGGTTTCGGGGGCGGGGTCGGTAGCCTCGCGGACATGAGGATCGGCATTGTGGGGGCCACCGGCCAGGTCGGTGGCGTGATGCGGCAGGTGCTGGCGGAGCGGGAGTTCCCAGCGGAGCAGGTGCGGTTGTTCGCCTCGGCGCGGTCCGCCGGGCGGGCGCTGCCGTGGCGCGACGGCGAGGTGATCGTCGAGGACGCCGCGACCGCGGACTACTCCGAGCTGGACATCGTGCTCTTCTCGGCCGGTAAGGGCACGGCTCGGGAGCTGGCGCCCCGCGTCGCCGAGGCCGGCGCCGTGGTGATCGACAACTCGTCGGCGTTCCGGATGGACCCGCAGGTGCCGCTGGTGGTCGCCGAGGTCAACCCGCACGCCGCCCTGGACCGGCCCAAGGGCATCATCGCCAACCCGAACTGCACCACGATGGCCGCGATGCCGGTGCTGCGTCCGCTGCACGCCGAGGCTGGCCTGGTCGGCCTGGTCGTCTCCACCTACCAGGCGGTCTCCGGCGCCGGGCTGGCCGGCGTCGCCGAGCTGGACGAGCAGGTCCGCAAGGTGGCCGAGCACGCCGCCGGGCTGGCCTTCGACGGCTCGGCCGTGGAGTTTCCCGCGCCGCGCTCGTTCTCCCAGCCGATCGCCTTCAACGTCCTCCCGCTGGCCGGTTCGATCGTCGACGACGGCTCGTTCGAGACCGACGAGGAGCAGAAGCTCCGCAACGAGAGCCGCAAGATCCTGGAGATCCCTGATCTGTTGGTCTCCGGCACCTGCGTCCGGGTGCCGGTGTTCACCGGGCACTCGCTCCAGATCAACGCCCGGTTCGCCCGGCCGCTCACCCCGCAGCGCGCACACGAACTGCTGGCCGCCGCGCCCGGGGTGGCACTGACCGACGTCCCGACGCCGTTGCAGGCCGCCGGCCAGGACCCGACCTACGTGGGCCGGATCCGCGCCGACGAGACCGTCGAGTACGGGCTGGCCCTGTTCTGCTCCAACGACAACCTGCGCAAGGGCGCCGCGCTGAACGCTGTGCAACTCGCCGAGCTGGTCGCCGCCGAGCGCCGCTGACCGGCACGATCGCCGAAACACCGAGCCCTCGCCGTCCGTCGGCGGGGGCTCGGTGCCGTTCCGGATGGTCGCCCTGCCGATCCAGGGCGGTCGACCGCGGCGGCCGGCCGGTCGTGCTTGGATGGGTCGGAGACGATCGTCCAACCTGGAGGGCACCATGCCGGATGACAGCAACCAGCAGGCGTTGACCGATCTGGTGGCCGGCCGCTCGATGGGCGTGCTCGCCACCATCAAGCGGGACGGGCGTCCGCAACTGTCAACGGTGCTCTACTCCTTCGACCGGGACGCGGGCCTGATCCGGGTCTCGGTCACCGACGGCCGCGCCAAGACCGCCAACCTGCGCCGCGACCCGCGTGCCAGCTTCCACGTCAGCAGCGAGGACGGCTGGGCGTACGCGGTGGTCGAGGGTCGCGCCGAACTGACCCCGCCGGCCACCCAGCTCGGCGACGACACGGTCGAGGAGTTGGTGGCGCTCTACCGGGGGCTGAGCGGCGAACACCCCGACTGGGACGAGTACCGCCAGGCCATGGTCGACGAGGGACGGATCGTGCTACGCCTGCACGTCGAGCGGCTCTACGGCATGCCGCCCCGAGGCTGACCCGCCCACAGCCGATCAGCCCGGCTCGATCACGGTCACGCCGGGCCAGCGCTGCGCCGGCCGGTGCCGGGCCAACCGCTGCCGCGACCGGGCCACGTCCACCCGGGCCGGGTTGTGCCGCCACACCCCGCCCAGCAGATCCGTCAGGCCGTACGGGGCGCAGACCTTGAGCCGGCCGGCCGGGTCCAGGCGGACGGCCACCGCTGTCGCGTACTCCGGCCAGGTGGCGACCGCCTCGGCCACGCTGCGGTACGGCTCGATCGGGTCGCCGCCGAACGTGGCCGCGTACCAGGTGTGCACCGCCGCCTGGTTGCGTGCCTGCCACGGCGGCTGCGGCCACATCCCCGCCAGCCGGGCGGTGGCCCGGTCGTCGTCGACGCGCGTCAGCTTTGCCGGGTCGAAGAAGACCACATCCACGTCGCGAACCCGCGCCGGGTCGAACCCGTCGCCGTACCGTTCGCCCCAGACCAGGTCGCGCAGGGCGCCCGCGCCGATCCAGGCGTCCGGCAGCTCGGAGTCACGCACCACGGTCAGCGCCCGGGTCAGCCAACCGCTGCCGGCGACCAGGTCCCGCAGTTCGTCCTCGCCCGTCATCATCCGCCCACCGTAGGCAGCGGACCCAAGCGCGCGGGTGTGCCGCCTGCCGGACCCACGCGGATAGACCGAAGCCCGTCGGCGTTACCCCCTCCCGCGCGGCGGGTAGACGACCGTGCCGACACCGAGAGGGGAGCACCATGACAACGGTCGGAGAGTTCATGACGACCCGGTTGGTGACGATGGACGGCAACGACACGCTCATCGCCGCCGCGCAGGAGATGCGGGACAGCGCGATTGGCGATGTGGTGGTGACCGACGGCGACAGTGTGGTCGGCATCGTCACGGACCGGGACATCACGGTCCGAGGTGTCGCGGAGAACATGGACGCGGGCTCGACCCGGTTGAGCCAGATCACCACCCGCGACGTGATCACGGTGAGTCAGTACGACGATGCCGTGGCCGCCGCGGACCTGATGCGGACGTACGCCGTACGCCGACTTCCGGTGATCGACGACGGGCGCCTGGTCGGCCTGGTGTCGATGGGTGACCTCGCGGTCGAGCGCGAACCGCAGTCGGTCCTGGCCGACATCAGCGCCGACGACCCGAACAACTGACCCGTCCGCCGCGGCGCGCGCCGGCTCTCCCTTCCGGGAGGGCCGGCGCTGTGGCGTCCCCACCGGGGCGGGGGCTCACCCGAATGGGGCGAGGTTGATCGGGGGAGCGGCGGGGACCCGTGCGGGGACGTGCAACGCCGGCCGTCCGTGCGACGCGAGCGCGGTGGGTGGGATCCCCGGCCCGGCAACTGGGAGGAGTGGACCCGATGGTGGACGCGACCACGAGGTTCTTCGAGGACCTGGACCGGCGGGGGTACGAACCCCTGCTGGCCAAGACCTCCGGGACGCTGCGGATCGACCTGCACGAGGGGGCGCAGACCCGGCACTGGCTGCTGAGGATCGACCACGGCCGGCTGAACGTCAGTCAGGAGGACCAGGAGGCCGACACGGTGATCGGCGCGAGCCCGGTCCTCTTCGACGACATCGCCTCGGGGCGCGAGCACGGCCTGGCCGCGCTGTTGCGGGGGGACATGACGGTGTCGGGCGACGCTCGTCTCGTCGTACAGGTGGAGCGGATCTTTCCGGGTTCCCCGGACGCCCGTGGGCCGCGTCGGCGATTCGCCGGGGAGGTGCACTGATGGGGCAGAGCAACACGATCCGGATCCTGGACGGCAACACGTTCGTCGTCTGCGAGGACACCGGGGACATCGAGGCGACGCCGAGCGAGCCCACCGGGCTCTTCTCCATCGACACCCGGTTCCTGTCGACCTGGGTGCTGACCGTCAACGGTGAGCGGCTCAACTCGCTCTCCTACGACGACCTCCAGTACTTCGAGTCGCGATTCTTCCTGGTCCCGGGAATGGCCACGCACTACGTGGACGCGAAGCTGTCGATCATCCGGGAGCGCACTGTGGGCGGCAGCTTCTGTGAGCAGCTGACCATCCTCAACCACGACGAGAAG
Organism: Micromonospora sp. NPDC005324; assembly: GCF_040607155.1. NCBI lineage: Bacteria > Bacillati > Actinomycetota > Actinomycetes > Micromonosporales > Micromonosporaceae > Micromonospora > Micromonospora sp. NPDC005324. The sequence goes on from NZ_JBEXGE010000024.1 coordinate 26,683, forward strand.
CCGGTCGACCTGGAAGTCCGGATGGACGCGGCGTCGGACTTCGCCGACCTGTTCCAGGTCAAGGACGAGATCCTGAACAAGAAGGGCGAGATCTACACCGAGGTGGAGTCGGACCGGCTGCGGCTGGGCTACCGGCGGGGGAACTTCCGGCGGGAGACGCTCATCTCGTCGTCGATGTCCGCCCGGTACGACAGCAAGGGCTTCGCGTACACGGTCCACCTCGAGCCCAACGAGCAGTGGGACGCCTCGATCGACGTCCAGACCCACGCGGTCGGACCCGGGGGCCGGGACCTGCGGTTCGGGCTGCGCAAACACGGCACCGAGCGGCTCGCTCTCCAGCACGACCTGGAGAAGTGGATCGCCGACGCACCGAAGGTCAACAGTGAGCACGGCCGGGTGGCCAGCACGTACCGGCGCAGTCTGATCGACCTGGCGGCGCTACGCTTCTCGCCCCTGTCGCTGGGCGGCGCCACCCTGCCCGCCGCCGGTCTGCCCTGGTTCATGACCATGTTCGGCCGGGACAGCATCCTCACCTGCCTGCAGACGCTGCCGTTCACCCCGCAGCTGTCGAAGACGACGCTGCGCATCCTGGCGTCCCTTCAGGGCAGCCGTTTCGACGACTTCCGGGACGAGGACCCGGGGCGCATCCTGCACGAGATGCGCTACGGCGAGACCGCGGCCTTCGAGGAACAGCCACACTCGCCGTACTACGGCTCGGTCGACGCGACGCCGCTGTTCATCGTGCTGCTCGACGAGTACGAGCGGTGGAGCGGGGACGTCGCGCTGGTCAAGGAGTTGGAGCAGGAGTCCCGGGCGGCGCTGAGGTGGATCGACAACTACGCCGACCTGGTCGGCACCGGCTACATCTGGTACGAGCGACGCAACACCGACACCGGCCTGGAGAACCAGTGCTGGAAGGACTCCTGGGACTCGATCTCCTACTCCGACGGCACGCTCCCGCCGTTCCCACGGGCCACCTGCGAGGTGCAGGGGTACGCGTACGACGCGAAGGTCCGCGCGGCCCGGTTGGCCCGCGAGTTCTGGGGTGACCCGGAGTTCGCCGACCAGTTGGAGCGGGAGGCGGCGGAGCTGAAGGAGCGGTTCAACCGGGACTGGTGGGTGGACGACGGCGAGTACTTCGCCCTGGCCCTGGACCCGGACGGCCGGCAGTGCGACATCCTCAGCTCCAACATCGGCCACCTGCTGTGGAGCGGGATCGTCGAACCCGAGCGGGCGGAGAAGCTCGCCGCGCACCTGGTCGGGCCGCGGCTCTTCTCCGGCTGGGGAGTGCGCACCCTCGCCGAGGGGGAGGCTCGCTACAACCCCATCGGCTACCACAACGGCACGATCTGGCCGTTCGACAACTCGTTCATCGCCTGGGGTCTGCGCCGCTACGGCTTCGCCGAGGAGGCCGCGACCATCGCCAACGGCATTCTGGACGCGGCCACGTACTTCGACGGCCGGTTGCCGGAGGCCTTCGGCGGCTACCCGCGGGAGCTGACCAAGTTCCCGGTGGAGTACCCGACGGCGTGCAGCCCGCAGGCATGGTCGACAGGTACGCCGCTGTTGCTGCTGCGCACCATGCTCGGTCTGGAGCCGCACGAGGGTCACCTGGCCGTCGAGCCACGGCTGCCGGTGGGGATGGGTCGCATCGAGGTGCTGGACATCCCCGGTCGTTGGGGCCGGGTGGACGCGTTCGCCCGGGGTCGACTGGACCTGGACAACCTCGGCGACTGACCGACCGGAACGCCGGACCGGCGGTGGCGCTCCACCCGCGTCGCCGCCGGTTCTCCGCCCAGCCGACCCCCAGCCGGTCAGGGTAGATTCTGCGAATGCCGGAGCTCGTGTACCCGCCCGTTATCGCCGCCGCCAAGACGCTGTTCCGGGTCCTCGACCTGAAGATCACCATCGAGGGCGCCCACCACGTACCCCGCACGGGCGGGGCGGTGCTGGCCAGCAACCACGTCAGCTACCTCGACTTCATCTTCGCCGGTCTGGGGGCGAACGCGTCGGGCCGGCTGGTCCGCTTCATGGCCAAGGATGCGGTCTTCACGCACAAGATCTCCGGCCCGCTGATGCGGGGGATGCGGCACATTCCGGTGGACCGGCAGGCCGGCGCGGCCTCGTTCCGCGCCGCAGTGGGCGCGCTCAAGCAGGGCGAGGTCGTCGGCGTCTTCCCCGAGGCGACGATCAGCCGGTCGTTCACAGTCAAGGAACTCAAGAGCGGCACGGTCCGGATGGCCCGCTCGGCGAAGGTGCCGGTGCTGCCTGTCGCGTTGTGGGGCACCCAGCGCCTCTGGACCAAGGGCCGCCCGCGCACCCTGACCCGCCGGCACACGCCGATCACCATCCTGATCGGCGAGCCGATCAGCCCGGCGGACTTCCCGGACCCGAACGTGCTGGCCGCCGAGCTGACCACCCGGCTCAGCGCCCTCGTCGACCGGGCACAGCGGGACTATCCGGACACCCCGGCCGGCCCGGACGACACCTGGTGGCAGCCCGCGCACCTGGGCGGCAGCGCGCCCTCACCGGAGGAGGCCGCCGCTCTGGACGCCGCCGCCGAACACCGCACCCCCAGCGCCTGACGTCGACTTGGCCGGATCGTTCCGCACCCGGGCAGAATGGTGTCTGCCGGCGCGGGCCGGCCCAGGTCTTCTCCAGCGCCGCCGACCTCGGGTACGACTATCAGCTGCACTACGTCGCCGAGCGCGAGCAGGTGCCGACCGTGCAGGGCGTACCCCTGGTCGCCGACACCCGGTGGCCCGAGCTGGCCCCGGACGACCTGGTGATCGTGCCCGGTTGGCGGCCGGCGGCGCACGGGCCGCAGGGGCCGGTGTCGCCCGGCGACCTGCTGCGGCTCGCCGAGCACCACGCGGCCGGCGGCACGGTCGTCTACGCCCGCCGCAACGGGCACGAGCCGCAGGCCAGCGCGCTGATGCGGCACCGCTCACACCTGTCCGACTCGGTGCACCGGGTGCAGAACCTGATCGACAGCCGGTACGCCGAGCCCCTGCCCCTGGCCGAGTTGGCCGCCGCCGGCGGCGTGGCCGAACGAACCCTGACCCGCCTGTTCCGGGCGAGCACCGGCCTCACCCCGCTCGGCTACCAGCAGCTGCTCCGCGTGGAACGGGCCGAGCACCTGATCGGGCGCGGCACGACCGTGGAAGCCGCCGCGCGGGCGGTCGGCTTCACCGGTGCCCGGATGCTGCGCCGCCTGCGAGCCCGCCCCACGAGGTCGGATCAGGTCTTGAGCGGTAGTAGTCGTCCCGGGAGTGGAACTCCACCGGCAACGAGCCGGGCAGCGTGATCCGGGTGTCGCCGGCGAGCAGAGCGGGGCCGGCCCGCAGCAGCAGCACGTCGCGCTCCTGGGCGGAGAGGTCGACCAGTTGTGGGCGGTTGAGCCGGAACATGGCCACCGCCCGGCGGACCTGCCGGGCCACCGCCACGACCTCGGCGGCCGCTCCGCTGAGGGCCAACGCCGGCTGCTGAATGGTGCGCAGCGCGTCGCAGACGATCAGCAGCTGCGCCGGGGCGCCCGGCTCGGCCGCCGGCAGCTCCAACCGGGACGGCCACTGCCAGCGGATCTGACCGCTCATCAGGCCGTTCAGTCGAGCGGGTGGTCGGGCCCGGTGCGTCCCGTCGGCGACCAGCGACAGCTGCGAGCCACTGCCCACCCAGCAGATCCGCTGATCGGTGACGGTCACCGCGACCGGCTCGGGCAACTGCCAACGGCGTCGCACCTCGCTCGGCCCGAGCAGGTAGCCCGCGACCAACAGCGGGTATCGCCCGAGCACCCGCTCACCGGGCCTCGGTCGCAGGTTGTAGCGGCGGTCCAGGGTCGGGCCCCCGTCGTCGTCGGGGGCGTCGAACCGGTGGGGACCGATGAAGAAGGGGGACGCGTCGGAGTGCATCGTCACGACCTTCCGGTCAGCTGGCTGTGTACTGAAGCCTGGCGGACCAGAGGGCTCCTGTCATGACGCCTGTTAGGGGGTCGGCCGGTCGTGCGTCGCCTGTGACCGGTAGATGCCGATCTCCTCCGGGCGGACGAGACCGTCCTCGATCGCACGGGCGAGCAGTGCCGCCTTTGTGGCAGCTGGTCGCCCCGCCCGGGTGTACTTGATCCGCGCCCGGTCGACGTACTGCTTCACTGTGTGCTCGCTGATCTGCATCCGCCGGGCCACCGACGCCTTGGACATCGACTGGAACCAGAGCAGCAGCGCCTCACGCTCCTTGTCGGACAGCATCGGCCGGTCCGGCCGCGGGTCGCCGACCATCGCACCGGCCAGCGCCGGCGGCACGTACGGGCGGTCGCTCGCGGCGGCCAGCACCGTCTCCACGCAGTGTTCCCGGCCCTCGTGCTTCGCCAGGAACGCGACCGCCCCGGCGTCCAACGCGGCGAGCATCGTCTGCGGGTCGGTGTGCTCCGAATAGACCACCACCCGCCGGCCGGCGGCGCTCAACTCGGCCAACTTGTCCAACGCCATCCGCCCGTGCAGGCGCAGGTCGAGCAGGACGACGTCGGCGTCCGGCGCCGCCCGCAGCACCGCGTCCGGGTCGTCGCCGGTGGCGAGCACAGTGAGGCGCGGCTCGGTGGCGAGCCAGGCGCGGACCCCCTCGACCACCACCGGGTGGTCGTCGACGATCGCCACCCCGACCGGCCGGTCGCCGGTCACCGCCGCCACCGGGTCTGCGCCCATCTGATGTTCCCGTCCCGTTCGTAGAGGTACTGCACCGGCCCGTCGTCGTGCTCCCCGGGGGGCGGGCCGGTCGACTCCGGTCCCTCCCGGTCCGGCGTGACGAGGCTGACCACCACCTCGTCCGCGCCGGAGACCACTGTCAGACGCGCCCATCCCCGGGCGTCGGCGAGGGTGCCGGTGAGCGGGTCGGCCAGCCGGCGGCGGACCTCCACCGGCAGCGGCGGCGGGGTGCCGATGGTGACCAGGTCGATCGGTAGGCCGTTGCGTTCCGCCAGGTCGGCGGCGGCTCGCAACTCGTGCAACAGCGGGTCGGGCACATCGTCGGACTCGGCGATCAGCCGGCGCAGCCGGGCGGCGGCCAGCACACACCGACGCTGCACCTCCGGGTCGTCCGGGTCGGCCTGGCCGGCGGCCAGGTCCCCGAGGACCCGACCGGCCGCCGAGCCGACCAGAGCGAGGCGGTCCCGGCGTTCGCGAAGGCCCCGCTCGGCGGCATCCCGCTCGGCGGCCATCGCGTGACCGGCGGCCGAGACGGCGGCCCGTTCCCGGGCCAGGCCGACGATGACAGTGCTGCCCACGAAGACCGCCACCGGCAGCGAGAAGGTGCCGTAGACGTACATCACGTAGCGGGCCACGTCGGCCGGGTCGGGGCCGTGCCCGAGCACAGCGACCAGGGCGATCAACGCGTGCGTGCCGAGGAGCGCGATCAGCCCCACGACGCGGCGACCCCACACCGCCAGCACGAAGAACCAGCCGAGCGTGCCCCACACCCAGTTGGCGGCGGTGAACAACTGCCGCTCACCGGCCGCGGCGAAGACGGCCGCGTCGACGACCAGCAGCAGCCCGGCCAGCGGCCACGGCGGCAGCGGCGAGCCTTGCAGCAGTCGTACCCCGGCCACCGCGCCGGTCACGGCGACCAGGATCCAGGCGCCGAGCACCACAGCTGGCGCGGCGAACTCCGCGCGGGCGGACAGCACCGCCGGCAGCGCGATCGCGACGTGCCAGGCCAACGCGATGGCGACGGCGGCGATCCGGGCGCCACGGTCGGACGCGTGCGCCACGGCGGCCGGCGCGGCGAGCGCCGCGGGGGAGTCCGGCTCGCGGGGCGTCGGAACGCCGGTGCGGTTCGGTGCCCCCGGCGCGTCGGTGGGGTGCGCCGGGGCGTTCAGGTCAGCCGACACCGGGCCACTCCAGTCGAATCCGGGTGCCCGCGCCCACTGCCGAGTGCACGACGGCCCGCCCACCCACCGTCGCCATCCGGCCGCGGATCGACTCGCGCAGTCCGTACCGGTGCGGTGCGACGGTGGCCAGGTCGAAGCCGGGGCCGTCGTCGGCGACCTCGACCACGACGCCGATCGCGTCGCGGCTCAGCCGCAGCGTGGCCCCGGCGCCCGGCGCGTGGCGGACCACGTTGGACAGTGCCGCGTAGGCGCTCTCGCTGATCGCGTCGGCCACCCCGACGGGGACGGCGCAGGACGCCAGATCCAGTCGTACCGCAAGCTCGGGCAGCCGGTCGACGACCAACCGCAACCGCCCGTCGAGCGGCACCGGGCCGTCGCCGGCCACCGGGCCGACGTCGGTGAGCGAGACGAGGGTACGCAGGTCGGCCGCGCACCGGTCCCGGAAGACAGTCGAGGGTCCGGCCACCGCGCCCAGCCCCACCATGGTCAGCGTCCCGAGCACCGTGTCGTGCAGGTCGCGATTCTGTTGGCGTTCGGCCTCGCGGGCGGCACGCGCGACCAACGCCTCCCGGGTCAGCCGCTGGTGTTCGACGAAGGCGCTGTCCGCCCGGCCGATGCGTCCGCGCATGACCGCCGCCATCATCGCCGTGCAGAGGGTCTGCGCCAGCAGCGTGGCCGCGTGCGCCCTGGCCTCGGTGGGGTTGCCGGCGGCCTGCGTCCCGGTCACGTAGGTGGCTATCACGAGCAGCCCGGCCGGGATCGACCAGCGTGCCGAGGTGGTGGCCTGTGCGTTGATCACAGTGGTGCTGGCCAGCACGGCGATCCAACTGCCCTCGCCGGGCAGCACCTCGGGTGCCACCAGCACCGGGATGAGGAGGCAGGCCAGCGCGGTGACCGCCACGTCACCGGCGACGAGGGCGGGGCCGATGCCGTGGCGCAACGCGCGGTGCGCGTACCAGAGGGACCAGCCGGTCAGCACGGCCACCGCGGGCAGCAACACCGCCTGCTCGACCGGCGGGGTCTGCACCGACACGGCCACCGCCGCGCCGAACAGCCCGCAGCTCAGCCGCAGCAGCGCTGGCAACGTGGTGAAGATGAGGCCCATGGCCCCGCCGGCCGGATTGTCCAACGTGGGCGGCGGCACGGTGGGGGTGGCAACGGCCGGCATCGGGAAGTGTCCTTCCGACAACGACCCGTCCGGGTCCACACGGCGTAGATCGACATCGGACAATAGCATGGCGGACGGCGACGGGAGGACCCTTTGTTGCGGAGTGTCGCTAATGCGTCACTCTGTGCTGCGAGGTTGAAGAAGGTCCCAGCGGTTGCCGTAGATATCGACGAACACCGCTACCGAACCGTACGCCTCGTGCCGCGGTTCCTCCAGGAAACGCACCCCGGCCGCCACCATCCGGGCATGGTCGCGGGCGAAATCCTCCGTGTACAGGAACAGCCCGACCCGACCGCCGGTCTGGTCGCCGATCCGAGCCTGCTGCTCGGCGGTGCTGGGCCGGGCCAGCAGCACTGCCGTCTCCCGGGCCTCCGCCGGGCGGACCACCACCCAACGTGAACCGTCGGGTCGGGCGGTGTCCTCCACCAGCTCGAAACCAAGGTCACCGACGTAGAAGTCGATCGCCTCGTCGTACCCCCTGACCAGCAGCGCGACAAGTCCCAGATGTGCCATTCGGCCATTCTGCCGGCGGACGCCCCGGGCCCAGCCGGCGACGTCCCCACCGGTCACCCGCGTCACGCCTCGGGCCGGTCGGCCGGAACCAGCCGCGTCCGTCGTCCGTCTCATCCCCGGGTGGAAGGGTGGTGAGCCGGATGCGCTCGTCCCGGACGGTACTGGCGGTGGCACTGCTCGGCATGGCGCTGTCTGGCTGCGGTGGCACGGACATCGGGCCGGGCGATCCGAGGGAGCCCGGTCCGGCCCAGATCGTCGACGGGTGGACCTCCTGTGCCAAGGCGGCACCCCGGGCCGGCGAGATGATCACGGTGCCGACCACGGAGACATCACCGCCGGCCGTGCAAGAGCCGACGATTGGTCGCATCGACAGGGCGTTCACCCCGGTCGCGGCCGTGATCTGCGGGCGCGAGATTCGGCCGGGCCCCGACGGTGGCCAGGAGCAGGTCGCCACCGAGCGACGCGCCGAGCAGATCGCACCGCTGCTCACCGCGCTGCGTCTGCCCAGCGAGCAGACCGGCGGGGAGGTCGCCTGCACCCTCGAGATGGTCGTCCCGCCGTGGATGGCGCTGGTGGACGACCGGGGGCGCTGGTTGCGGCCGCACATCCCGACGGATTCCTGCGGCAAGCCTCGCGCCGAGGTGATCACCGCGTTGGCCGGGCCGCAGTGGACCACTGTGGACATCCGTACGATCCGGCAGATCGAATCCGCGGCGGCCGAAGCTGCCGGATGCGCGCAGCAGTGGACGGACCTGGTGTGGGTGCAGACCCGCAACGGTGGCCCGGAGCCGGCCGGGCCCGGACTGCCGCCGGCCGTCGGGCCGCTGCGCCTCTGCGTCTACCAGGTGCCCGCGTCACTTCAGGATGGCGAGAAACCGGCGGGCGACTTCGTGTACGGCGGGCCGCTGCCACCCGAGCGCCAGGCGGGCGTGTTCCGGGCGCTGTCCAACCGCCGGGCCGTGGTCGACTGCGACATTCCGGCGACCCGCTTCGCGGTGCTACGCCCGCTCGATGGCGCGGGTCCCGACCGGTACGTGGAACTGGATGGCTGCCGCCGGTTCCTGGTCGCGCCAACGACCGGCGCTGCGCAGCTCGGCCAGGGCGACGACACGCTGGTCGCCCTGCTCGGGCCCGTCTGAGCCGGTGGATCCGCGACACCCACCCTGTCGGGGCGGAACCCCGGCGACGACGCCCGGCCGTGAGGAGGCGGCCCTCGTGCACAGCGGTCAGCTGACGGGCTATCCACGTCCTCGGAGAAAATCTATGTGCGAAGTGCTAGACATTCGGGTCGTTGCCGACTAACGTTCCTGGAGTCGAGAACAGAGCTAACAAAGACGCTGACGTTGCCGCCCCGCACGAGGGCGAAGGAGTGGGGCCCAGGGAACTTGCAGGTCCTGCTCAGTTCGGCGGCAGACATTGCCGTAGTCAGGTAGTACGCGTGTGACAGCGGGTGGGGCCGACGCTTGCTCAGGGCTTCACCCGACGTGAGGAGAGTTCGTCGTACGTGTTGGGGCCATGGAAGTCGCGTGGGGCTCGGACACCGACGGACAGCACGGAGTACGGCAGAGGAAATCAGAGGCAAGGGAGGGCATTACACCGTTGGATCGCCCGCTGCCAGTCGCATGTGTGGGCTGGGCGCGGACACCGCAGTTTCCATCGAACGAGAGGTGGTCTCCGGTCACGCTTATGCGATCCTCGCACCCGAAGCCGTCCATGACGGCTGGTGCGGATACGACAAGCCGACGTTCTGTCGGTAGATGGTGTTCCTGACCCACAACCCTTGGGCCCCGGTGCTTCCGAGCACCGGGGCCCTCGTGATGGAGGTTCCATGGCTCAACCCGACGACATGTTCGACGATGAGGACTACCCCGCCTACACGATGGGCCGCGCCGCCGAGATCCTCGGTTGCTCGCAGGACTTCCTACGCCGACTCGGCGACGCGAAACTGATCGACCCGCAGCGTTCCGGTGGAGGGCACCGCCGCTACTCCCGCTACCAACTACGCCTTGCCGCCCGCGCCCGGGAGATGTGCGACCAGGGCACCGACATGGCCTCGGCCTGCCGGATCATCATTCTTGAGGACCAACTCGAAGAGGCCCTTCGACGCAACGAGCGCCACCAGCAGGGCTGATCTCCGCGCGGGCTTGCCCCCAAGGTGAAGCCGAGCGCCACACGGTCCCTCCCCGTCAGGGCAGGGGCCGTCTGTCGTCTGTGTAGAGGGCCTCGGTTGTGTGGATGGGCGGGCCTGGCTGTACGGCCGACCGACAGGGGCTGGAACGGTGAGACCCTGGGCTGACGCTCGCGTCGCCGAGCATGCAGTGATTGACCTGGGCGAGCGCGATCATCAGCCGGCGGAGTCAATCACCACCGCCCATGGCTGCCTCATTGCGCGCCGGACAACCTCGGCTGTTACCCCTCGGCGGCATCGGTCAGCTTGTGGTCGAGCTGCTGTTCGAGTGCTCGGTCGGATGGTTCCACGAGCCGCTGCCCGTCAGGTTTGACGTCGAGACCAAGGACAAGCAAGTCAGAGGTCAGCTACCCGGTCTCTCTGGAAGGGAGCGAAGGGCAGCGCGTCGCTCTGGGCAATGCGAGCACGCATAGGCACGGCGGGCGTACGCGTAACAGACCGCGGCCTTGGGACTGGAAGAAGATCGCGGAGGGCTGGTCAGAGAGAGGGCGAAGCCTGAGGGTCTGTGGTCGGCGATGCGCTGTCAGCCAGGTCTTGGACGATGTCGCCGGACGACTCGACCAGGTCAATGAAACGACGCAGGATGGGCCAGGGGACATCGCCGCCACCAGCGCCGAACATCACTTCGCTCGCCGGGCGCGCTGTGAACGGCCCATCGTCCGGCGTTGCGTCAGGAATGGTGACGGTGATGTAGGGCCCGGCCCCCGGTGCTCCGGTCAGCCCGACCAACTCGTACTGCCACGCGTAGTCGGGCAGGCTGTAGTAGGAGTTGACTTCGTAAAGCTTGGCGCCGTGATCCCAGACTTCCACTGCAGCAGGATCACACACGTTCGACAGACGAGGCAGTGCATGACCGTCCGGCCTGGCGGATGCTGGCCGGAGGCTGCCAGCAGGCCAGGGTCGGGTCGGCGCGGCCCGCTCTTCGGGCTGATTCGGCTGTTCGAAGCCGTCTGAGAGTCGCGGCCGGGCCTGACAACCCGCTGACCTGCGGTGAGGTGGGCGCGCCCGGCAGGATTCGAACCTGCGGCCTTGGGATTAGAAGTCCCCTGCTCTATCCGCTGAGCTACGGGCGCCTGTGGCGTGGATGTCGCGCCCAGAGGGTACCGCCGTCGCACTGCCCGACGGCAAAAAGGGTGCCCGCGTCCACGTTGCCGAGCAGAGTCTCACGTCCGCCTCGTAGCGGGCATCCGGGTTACCGCGGACCGGCCTCGCCTCGGACCGTACCTTTGGCTGGTGTTGCTGGATTCCGACGCCGAGAGCGACGTCGCCTACGAGCTGTGCCAGGTCGTCGGTCGCGCCATCCTGCCGTACCGGTCCTCGGGCGACTTAGGCACCGCGTTCTTCTTCCAGGGCGGTGACGACCCGGTGGGGGAGTCGCTGCTGACGGCGGCCGACCTGGTGGGCGGTTCGGGTGGTGAGTTGGGCCTGCGGGCGAGCGTCACCGAGCCGGCGGGGGTGGCCCCGGCCGTCATTTTCGAGGCCGAGATCGTGCCCGGTTGGGCCCGCTTCGCGGGCGACGGCGTCGCGGTGCTGCCGACCGCCGGCCTGCACCGGTATGCCGGCGACGGCGGCTGGCGGTGGCGCGTCCAGCCGGTGCCGGCGGGGATCGCCGCCGGGCCCGAGGTGGTCGCCCGCCTCGCTGCCGACGCCAGTTCCGCTTTCGTGCTGGCCCATGGGGTACGCGAAGACGGGTCGCGGCCGCTGGAGGTCGCGATCGAGCGGGTGGTCCGCGACGGGGACGCCGTGCTGATCACCACGGAGTTGCCGCCGGGGTACGTCGGGGCGCCGGTCTTCATCGTTCAGGCCGGACCCACCGGTGAGGTCTCCCCGTACTGCCTGGGCCTGGTCCTGCCCGGCGTCGGCGAGCATCCGGTGGCGACCTTCGACCGGATCCGTGCCGTCCTCCCGGCGACGCCCGGCGACATCTGAACCGGCTTTTCGATCGGCCTGGTCAGCCGCCGGGCGTCGCCGCCCCCGCCGCGTTGGCCGGCTGCAGGTTGGCCGGCGCCACGTCAGCTCGGACCGCGCCGGTCGGCACGGCATCCGCCTCTGGTCGTGCGGCGTCGGTCGGCGCGGCGTCGGTCGGCGCGGCGTCGGCCGGGGCGGTGGGGCCGGCGGCGAGGAACGCCTCGGCCCAGCGGCCGACCTCGTCGAAGACCTTCTTCCGTACGACGGGGCCGGAGAGCGTGAGGTCGTGCAGCCCGCCGTCGAAGCGCGCCAGTGTGACGTGGCGGCCGAGGCGGGGCGCGTAGCGGACCATGTGCTCGACGTCCAGTACGGCGTCGGCCAGTGTCGCGTTGTCGTGCCACCTGGTGCCCCGGAAGGACCGGGTCGAGCAGGCCAGCAGCACCGGCACCTGGATGTCCAGCCCGGCGCGGAGCTGGCGTTGCCCGGTGTGGATCGCGTTCAGCCAGCCGGCCCGGACCGGGAACCCGGCCAGCGGTTTCCACGCCAGGTCATAGGTCCACTCGCCGCGGTGGTCGGAGTGGATGCTCTCGCCGTACACAGTGCCGAGCCCGAACGGGAGGATGCGGTGCGGCGCCCTGCGGCCCAGCCGCGACGCGGCGGCCGCGAGGGGTCGGCGGACCGCCCAGGGGGCGTTCAGGTCGAAGAAGGGGCTGTTGAGCACCAGGCCGTCGATGGTGCCGGTGTCGCGGCGGGCGTCCGCCCAGAGCGAGATGATCAGGCCGCCGGTGGAGTGGCCCATCGCCAGTAGCGTGTCGTGCCCGTCGTCCTTGCGGATGATCTCGGCGGCGGCGTCCAGCTCGGGGAAGTAGTCGCTGATGTCGCGGCAGAAGTTCGGGGTCTGGGTCGGGAGCAGACTGCGACCGTATTTGCGCAGGTCGAGCGCGTAGAAATCCCAGCCTCGCTCGGCGAAGAAGTCCGCCAGGTGCGTCTGGAAGAAGTAGTCGACGAAGCCGTGTACGTAGAGCACGGCCCGCCCGGTGGGGCGCTCGGCCCGCCGCCGGACCAGAGTCGCGACAACGGGGCCTTCGTCGTCGGTGCCCAGGTCGATCGTCTGCCGCTCGTACGGCGGCCCCAACACGTCCGGTTCCACGAACGCGACGCTACGCCGCCAACCTACCCAGCGGTAGCCCGCGCCCCGCCCGCCCTGCCCCGCCCGTCCCCGCCCCGCCCCGCCCTGCCCGTCCCCGCCCCGCCCCGCGTCGATCATGGAGTTGTGGTGCCCCGCAAAAGGGACGCTTGGGGACCTGGTGCCCACCACAAGTCCATGATCGACTGATTTTGGGGTGGGGTGGGGTGGGGTGGGGTGGGGTGGGGTGGCGTGGCGTGCGGCGTGGGTCAGGCGGTTTCCGCGTCGGCGCGGGGGGCCGCGTCGTCGGACTCGTCGGACTCGACCTGCGGCGGCGGGACTTCGCGCAGGTGCTTGTTGTGCCGGGGCTCCTGGCGGGTCTTGGCGTCGTTGAGTCGGCGGCGCAGGTCGTCACGGACGTCGTTGAGGGCGGCGTGCAGGTCCTCCTCCGCGGAGGTGGTGACGATTTTCTGCCGGCCGGCGATCCAGCACTCCAGGGTGACCTTCTGGCCACGCGCCTCCCGGTCCTTCACCGACACCTCCAGCTCGGTGGCGTCAGCGTGGAAGCTGGCGAGCCGGGCGTCGAGGGTGGCGAACTGCTCGGCGATCCAGTTGCGGTCGCCCTGGGAGAACCCGGCGCCCACCCGCAGGCACTCAGCCACGGTGGCCGGGTTCGCCACGGCGCTCATCGCTGCGCCTCGGAAGCGTTCGCGGAGTCGATGGTAGTGATCGTCATGGCGCTGACCTCTCGTCGACGTGGAGCTGTCGGTGATGCGTTGATCAAGTCCTTACCCAGTTGGGGCTGCCTGGGAAACCGTGGACGGCGGGTCGGGCGGGTCGGGCGTACCACATCCGGGGCGTGATCAGGGCGTTGTCCACAGGTGGGTTCGTCATCCACAGGTCGGGGATCGGCGCTCGCGAAGGGTGCTCTCAGTGTCGATGCTCGGTGTCGAGTCGACTCGCGCTGGCAGGCCCCGATCCCCCTGGAGGGACGATGTTCGACACTTACGTGACAATCGTCGGCAATGTGCTGACTACGCCCGAGTGGCGGCGTACCACCCAGAGCAACACCCTGGTGGCCAACTTCAAGGTCGCCTCCACCGCCCGCCGACTCGACCGGGACAGCGGCCGGTGGGTTGACGGCAATTCGCTCCGCGTCCGCGTCAACTGCTGGCGCAAGCTCGCCGAGGGGGTGGCGGCCTCCGTCATGGTCGGCGATCCGGTGGTGGTCTGCGGGCGGCTCTACACCCGCGACTGGACCGACGACGCCGGCAACCACCGCACGCTCTACGAGCTGGAGGCGGTCGCCGTCGGCCACGATCTGTCCCGGGGCCGGGCCCGGTTCCTGCGCAACCGGCCGAGCATGACGACCAGCGCCGTGGAGGACGCGGAGGCCGAGAGTCGGGTGCACGGCGAGCCCACCGAGCCGGTGCCGGCCGGGCAGGCGCCCGTGCTGCCCGACGACCGCCCGATGGACGACGACTTCGAGCTGCCCGACTACGCCGAGCTGCGAACCAGCCCGTTCGGCAACGTCCCGCAGGACGACGGCGGTGGGGTCTTCGGTGACGGCGCGCTGCCGAGCGGCGGGCAGGTCGGGCAGGCCAACGCCCCGTCGGGGCTCGACGACGAGCTGGCCCCTCCGCCCGAGGCTGACGACGACAACGCCGACGGTGACCTGGACATCGAGTTGGGTCCGGTGCCCGACGAGGGGCAGCCGGAGCCGGCGCAGCCCGGCCGAGGGCGGCGTGGTCGGGGCCGGATCCCGCAGCCCGCCTGACCGATCGGCTCGACCGTCGCGGGTTGGGCGGCGATCGAGCTGGTTGGGGTTCCGCAAAGGTCGCGGGCGCTGCTGCTACACGGCGCGGCGCGGAACGGTGCGGCGCGGCGCGGCGCGGAACGGTGCGGCACGGCACGGCGCGGCGCGGCGCGGTGCGGCACGACGGGGGCGGGGTGGCGGCGCGACCAGCGTCGTCACCCCGCGTGACGGGCGTCGGTGGCCGGCCGTCCGGTTCGCTCCACGGGTTCTCGTTGCCGGTGCGGGACCGTGTGTCGGGCTGGTTCACGGGGTGCTCGTCTAGGCTGGCCGGCCGGAGGTGGTGCGGGTGCGACGGACAGCGCCGATGGCGAACGCGGTGGGGCTGCTGGCCGGGTACGCGCTGGACAGGGCGCTCGGCGACCCCCGCCGGTGGCACCCGGTGGCCGGCTTCGGGCAGGCCGCAGGCGCGCTGGAGCGCCGCCTCTACCGCCCGGACCGGACGGCGGGTGCGGCATTCACCGCACTGGCCGTCGGCGGGCCGGTGTTGCTCGGGGCGGTCGCCGCGGCGGCCACCCGGCACCGGCCGGTGACCCGGGCGGTGCTGGTGGCGGCCGGCACGTGGACCGTGCTGGGCGGCCGCACGCTTCGGCGCGAGGCGACCGTCATGGGTCGGACGCTGCGTGACGGTGACCTGCCCGCCGCCCGGCGACGCCTCGGTCACCTCTGCGGGCGGGACCCGTCGACGCTGGGCGAGTCGGAGCTGGCCCGTGCCACTGTCGAGTCGGTCGCGGAGAACACCTCCGACGCGGTGGTCGCCCCGCTGCTCTGGGGAGCGGTCGCCGGTCTGCCCGGGCTGCTGGGCTACCGCGCGGCGAACACCCTCGATGCGATGGTCGGGCACCGGTCGACGCGCTACGCGCGGTTCGGCACGCCGGCCGCTCGGCTGGACGACGCGCTCAACCTCGTGCCGTCCCGACTGACCGGGCTGCTCACCATCGCCGTCGCGCCGGTCGCGCACGGGGACCGGCAGCGCGCCTGGCAGGTGTGGCGGCGGGACCGCAACGACCACCCGAGCCCCAATGCCGGTCAGTGCGAGGCGGCGATGGCCGGTGCGCTCGGGGTCCGCCTCGGTGGCCGCAACGTCTACTTCGGGCGCTCCGAGGTGCGGCCGTTCCTCGGTGACGGTCCCCGCCCAGAGGCGCGGCACCTGAAGCGGGCCGCCCGGATCTCCGGCGCGGTGGGGCTGGCCGCCGTCGGGCTGGCCGCCGCGTACCCGGTGACGCTCGGCCGGCTGGTAGGCGCGGTGAGCAGGCGCGCGGTGGGTCGGCGAGGGCCGGTTGCTACGGCCCGAGGGCGCGGGCTGGCTGGCGTGGCCGGGGCCTTGCGGCTGGGCGGTGCCAGTGAGCATGGGCTGCCGGCCGTCGGTCTGGGCAGGGCTGCCGGCGTGGCCGGGGGCGTCGGGGTGCGGCGGGGGAGTGGGCGGTGAGCGGCGGGCTGCTGGTCGCCGGCACGACGTCCGACGCCGGCAAGAGCGTGCTCACCGCCGGCATCTGCCGCTGGCTGCACCGGCAGGGCGTGAGGGTGGCGCCGTACAAGGCGCAGAACATGTCGAACAACTCGGCGGTGGTCGTCGGGCCGGACGGGCGCGGCGGCGAGATCGGGCGCGCCCAGGCCATGCAGGCCGCGGCGTGCGGGCTCGCACCCGACCTGCGGTTCAACCCGGTGCTGCTGAAGCCGGGCAGCGACCTGGCCAGTCAGGTGGTGCTGTTGGGCGAGGCGGTCGACACGATCACCGCCGGCACTTTCCGGCGGCTGCGTCCCCGGCTCGCCGAGACCGCGTACGCCGCACTGGCCGAGCTGCGCGAGACGTACGACGTGGTGATCTGCGAGGGCGCCGGCAGCCCCGCGGAGATCAACCTGCGGGCCGGTGACTACGTCAACATGGGGCTGGCCCGGCACGCCAACCTGCCCACAATCGTCGTCGGCGACATCGACCGGGGCGGTGTCTTCGCCTCGATGTTCGGCACAGTGGCCCTGCTCGACCCGGCCGACCAGGCGCTGATCGCCGGCTTCGTGATCAACAAGTTCCGGGGCGACCTCGGGCTGCTCCAGCCGGGCCTGGGCATGCTGCGTCAGGTCACCGGCCGCCCCACGTACGGGGTGCTGCCCTGGGCACTGGACCTGTGGCTCGACGCGGAGGACTCACTCGCCTACGGCCGGGTGCTCGGCCGACCCGCCGCCCCGCACGGCAGCGAGTGGCTGGACGTGGCCGTCGTCCGCCTACCCCGGATCAGCAACGCCACCGACGTGGAGGCGCTCGCCACCGAGCCGGGCGTCCGGGTACGCCTCACCATCGAACCGGCCGAGCTGGCCGCCGCCGATCTGGTCGTCCTGCCCGGCTCCAAGTCCACCGTCGCCGACCTCGCGTGGCTGCGCGAAACCGGCCTCGCCGACGCGGTGGCCACCCATATGGCGGCCGGCAAGCCCCTGCTCGGGCTCTGCGGCGGCTTCCAGATGCTCGGCCGCGCCATCCACGACCCGGTGGAGAGCCGCCAGGGCAGTGTGCCGGGGCTCGGTCTGCTGCCCATCGACATCACCTTCGATCCGCGCAAGACCGTCCGGCAGTCGGTGGGCACCGGCCACGGTGGCCTTCGGGTGCGGGGCTACGAGATCCACCACGGGTACGTGTCACACGCCGACCCCGGCCTGACCCCGCTGCTGACCGGCGACGACGGTGTCGGGGAGGGTGCCGTGCTCGGCGCGGTGCACGGCACGCACTGGCACGGGGCGTTCGAGTCCGACGAGTTCCGCAGGTGGTTCCTCACCGAGGCGGCTCGCCTGGCCGGTCGCGGCGGGTTCCGGGTGGCACCGGCCACCAGCTTCGCCGCCGCCCGGGAACGCTCACTCGACCTGCTTGGCGACCTGGTCGAGGAACACCTGAACACCGATGCCCTCTGGCGACTCATCGAAGCCGGCCCACCCGCCGACCTCCCCTTCATCCCACCCGGCGCCCCGTCCTGACCAGCACAGCGTCCACTGAGGAAGGTGCTCGATTGAGGGGCCCCGTCCGCGCGGGCAGGGGCCCGTTTCCTGGATCGAGCGCGATCTTGCGCCGACCGCCCGCCGGAGACGCGCTTGGGGCGAGGCCGGGGATGTCAGGGGCGGATGTCGGCGGGCCGGTCGGTGGTGGGGAGGCCGGCGGCGAGCCAGGCGTCCACGCCGCCGATCATGTCGGTGGCCCGGCGCAGCCCGAGGGTCTGGAGGCTGGCGGCGGCCAGGCTGGAGCTGTAGCCCTGTCGGCACACCAGCACGATCTCCCGGTCGTACCCGGTGGCCTCCGGGATCCGCCAGGCGCTGGCCGGATCGAGGCGCCACTCCAGTACGGTCCGGTCGATGACGACAGCGCCCGGCAGGTCTCCCTGTTCGCGGCGCTGAAGTTCGGTACGGGTGTCGACCAGCAACGCACCGCCGCGGACCGCCTCGACGGTCTGCTGCGGAGTCAGTCGGTGCAGCCCAGCGCGGGCCTGTTCGAGTAGGGCGTCTATACCGGGGCTCATCACGTCTCGGAGCACCACCCGATCATGCCGATTCGGTGGCACCCCGGGCGGCGAACGGGCCGCCCGTCACCCGTCGCCGCCCCAATTCCCCCGGACGTGACGGTGGCCGGCCAGGGCGGTTAGCCGGACGTGTCGGCGCGACCCACCCTGGCCCCCCAGTCGGCATGATCGACGCCGTCACTGACAACAGTGGTTCCGCCGACCGGGAGGTCGACGAACCGGAGCCGGTCACCCCACCAGCAGCGGTGGCGGCATACTTCGGTCATGCACCACGGGAGGCTGTGCTGAACCCGGGAACTGGCGGGCCGACCGTGGCGGTTGTCGAGGCGTACGCCGAATTGGCTCGTCGGGTGCTCGCGGGCCCGGCGCGGTTGGGGCGGACCCGGCTGGTCGCTGTCGACGGGCCGAGCGGCGCGGGTAAGAGCCGGTTCGCCGCGCAGCTCGCGGATGCCCTGGCGGGGCTGCTCGGCGGCCGACCGCCGGTGGTGCACACCGACGACCTGCTCGACGGGTGGGACGACCAGGTCACCTTCTGGCCCCGGCTCGACGACTGGGTGCTCGCCCCGCTGCGTAACGGCGAGCCGGGCGGCTACCGGCGGTACAGCTGGGTCCGGCAGTGCTTCCTGCCCCGGCAGGTTCCGGTTCCGGTGGCTCCGGTGCTGCTGGTCGAGGGGGTCAGCGCGGCCCGGGCGGTCGTCCGGCCGGAGCTGACGTTGGCCGTGTTCGTCACCGCGCCCGCGTCGCTGCGGCTGGCTCGCGCGGTCGCCCGGGACGGGCCGGAGATCCTGCCCGAGCTGCGCCGCTGGCACGAGCGGGAGCGGGCGCACTTCGCCGTCGACGAGACCGCGACCCACGCCGACCTGTTGGTGGACGGCGCGCCGACACTGCCGCACGACGCGGGCCGTTACTACGTGCGGCTCCACTGAGCGGGGCATGGACGTCGGCCACCGACTGCGGCACGATGCGGAGAGCTACGGCGAACGGGGAGCCACAATGACGGCAGCGGACGCGCCAGCGCGGCGTCGAACCACCCTCACCGGCATCAGCTCACGGGCCTGGGAGCATCCGGCCGACCGGGGTGCCCTGGTCGCGCTGCGGGAGCTGCGCGGTTTCGACGACGTGGTGCGGGCGTTCTTCGGGATGTGGAACGAGCGGGGTTTCCGGCTGTCCGTGCTGGCCTCCGGCATCCGGGTGGACCACCGGCAGTACCCCGCGGTGTGGCAGCGCTACACCGAGGCCGCAGCGGCGCTGGACGTGGCCGAGCTGCCCGAGCTGTACGTGACCCAGTCGCCCTGGCTGGGCGCCGAGGCGGTCGGGCTGGAGCGGCCGTTCATCTTGCTGAACTCCGCGTGCGTGCAGCAACTCGACGAGGACGAGCTGCGCTGCCTGCTCGGCCACGAGTTGGGGCACGTGGGCAGCGGGCACGCCGTCTACAAGACCATGCTCATGATCCTCACCCGGTGGGCGGCCAACCTGAGCTGGTTGCCGGTCGGCGCTATCGCGCTGCGCGCCATCATCGCGGCGATGCTGGAGTGGTGGCGCAAGGCGGAGCTCTCCGCCGACCGGGCCGGCCTGCTCGCCGGGCAGGACCCGGCCGCCGCTCTGCGGCTGCTGATGAAGCTCGCCGGCGGCGGTGACCTGTCCCAGGTCGACACCACCGCCTTCCTGGAGCAGGCCGCCGAGTACGCCGGTGGCGGCGACCTGCGCGACAGCCTGCACAAGATCCGAATGACCGCGTGGAGCACCCACCCGGTGCCGGTGGCGCGGGCGGCGCAGCTGCGCCAGTGGGTCGACTCCGGGGCGTACGGGCGGGTGCTGGCCGGGGACTATCCGCGCCGCGAGGACGACAGCTCGACAAGCGTCTCGGAGGAGATCAAGGCGGCTGCCGAGTCGTACCGGGAGGAGTTCAGCCGGTCCACCGACCCGCTGGTCGGGTTGCTGCGCCGCCTCGGCGACGGCGCGAGCGACGTCGGCGAGTGGGTGGGCGGCACCGCCGGTCGGGCCCGTTCCTGGATGGACGCCGCCACCGAGGCGGCGGGCCGCGCGCACCGTGCCGGGCGGGCCGCTCCGGGCGCGCGGGCCGGCGCCGGTCCTGCGGACAGCGGTGACGGCGCGGGCTCCGCCGGCACGCCTGGGTAAGGCCGGCATACGATGCCGGTCATGACCTCTCCGATCATGTCCGAGTCCGAGGTGCGGGCCGCCGTCGAGCGGGAGATGCCCGGCGTCCGGGCCGACCTGGAGCGCCTCGTCCGCATCCCCGGCATCGCCTTCGAGGGCTTCGACCACTCGCACGTGGAACGCTCCGCCGAGGCGGTCGCCGAGCTGCTGCGCGGCTGTGGCCTGGACGTCGACATCGTGCGATCCGGCGGTCAGCCGGCGGTGATCGGCCGTCGGGCTGCCCCGCCCGGCGCGCCCACAGTGCTGCTCTACGCCCACCACGACGTGCAGCCGGTCGGCGACCGGTCGCTGTGGGAGTCCGACCCGTTCGAGCCGGTGGAACGCGACGGCCGGCTCTACGCCCGGGGCGCGGCCGACGACAAGGCCGGCGTCATGGCGCACGTCGCGGCGCTGCGCGCGTACGGTGACGCGCTGCCGGTCGGCGTGGTCCTCTTCATCGAGGGCGAGGAGGAGTATGGCTCCGACTCGCTGGAGCAACTGCTGGCCGAGCACCGCGACGAGATCGCCTCCGACGTCATCGTGATCGCCGACTCCGGCAACTGGGACATCGGCGTACCGGCGTTGACCACCTCGCTGCGGGGCATCGTCAACTGCTTCGTCGAGGTGCGCACGCTGGACCACGCGGTGCACAGCGGCATGTTCGGCGGCGCCGTGCCGGACGCGCTCACCGCGCTGGTCCGGCTGTTGGCGACGCTGCACGACGACGCTGGCGACGTGGCAGTGGACGGCCTGGTCGGCCGGGAGGGCGCGACCGTCGACTACCCGGAGGACCGGGTCCGGGCCGAGGCGGGGCTCGCCGAGGGCGTGCAGTTCATCGGCACCGGCCGGATCACCGACCGACTCTGGACCAAGCCGGCGCTGGCCATTCTCGGTGTCGACGCGCCGTCCACCGGCGAGGCGCCGAACGCCCTGGTCCCGGCCGCGAAGGCGAAGCTCAGCATCCGCCTCGCCCCGGGCGACGACCCCAAGCGGGCGTACGCGGCGGTGCGCGCGCACCTGGAGCAGCACGCGCCGTGGGGTGCGCAGGTGACTGTCACCTTCGAACACGACGGTGACCCGTGCGTGATCGACGCGTCCGGGCCGATGTTCGATGCCGCCCGTTCGGCCTTCCGGACCGCCTGGGACGGCACCGACCCGGTGGACATCGGCGTCGGCGGCTCGATTCCGTTCATCGCCACCTTTCAGGAGATGTTCCCGAAGGCGGCGATCCTGGTGACCGGTGTGGAGGACCCGCACGCCCGCGCGCACGGCCCGAACGAGAGTCTGCACCTGGGGGAGTTCGCCCGGGTCTGCCTCGCCGAGGCGCTGCTTCTGCGCAACGTGGCGGCGGTGAGCAGTTAGGTGTCAGAACGGCAACTTTGGGCCTGATCTGGGAGTTTACGGCGTGTCGGATGGTCAGCTGTTATAGCCTTTCGTACATGAGTACGAACGAGGTGATGGCCCGGTTGGGGGCCGCTGTCAACGCGCTGGGAGATGTCGATGTCTCCGCGTGGTCCGAGGACACGCTCAACGAACAGCTCGGTGAGCTCTCCGCCGCACTGGTCGCCCTCGACTCGGTGCTCTCCCGGGTCGCCGGCGAGGTCCGCGCCCGAGGGTTGCGCATCGAGGAACCCGTCTCCGCCTGAACCGTCGTCCGCGTGAGTGGGCGGCACCCTGCCGACACCGCCCGGGCACGGCAATGCCCGGGCGGTGTCGGAGGTTACTGGCAGGATGAGCTGCGTGCGGTTCCTCGATCTGGCAGCCACCTCCGCCGCCGTCGGCGCCACCAGCGGCCGACGGGCCAAGGTGGAGCTGCTCGCTGACGCGCTGCGCCGGCTCGACCCCGGCGAGGTCGAGCCCGGCGCCGGTTACCTCGCCGGTGAGCTGCGCCAACGGCAGACCGGGGTCGGCTACGCGAGCCTGCGTGACCTGCCGCCACCGGCCGCCGAGCCGACGTTGACGGTGGCCGCCGTGGACGCGGCCATCGCGCAGATCGCCGCGATGCACGGCTCGGGCTCACAGGCTCGGCGTCGGGCGCTGCTCGGCGCCCTCTACGCGGCGGCGACGGCCGACGAGCAGCGGCTGCTCACCGGCCTGTTCAGTGGCGAGCTGCGGCAGGGCGCCCAGGCCGGGCTCCTCGCGGACGCGGTGGCCCGGGCCGCCGAGGTGCCGGTGGCGGCGGTCCGCCGGGCGCTGCTGCTCGCCGGCGATCTCCGGGCGGTGGCGGTGGCCGCGCTGGCCGGCGGGGCCGCCGAGTTGGCCGGCTTCGGTCTGCAGGTCGGGCGCCCGCTGGCGCCGATGCTCGCGCAGAGCGCCCCCTCGGTCGACGAGGCGCTCGCCGCGACCGGCACGCCGGCGGTGGTCGACGTGAAGCTCGACGGCATCCGCATCCAGGTGCACCGATCCGGCACCGACATCGCCGTGTTCACCCGCAGCCTCGACGAGATCACCACCCGGGTGCCCGAGGTGGTCGCCGCGGTGCGTGCCCTGCCGGGCCGGGAGTTGGTCCTCGACGGCGAGGCGATCGGCCTTGACGAGACCGGCCGACCACTGCCGTTCCAGCAGACGTCGAGCCGGGCGGCCCGACGCACCACCCCCAGCACCACCGGGCGCACACCGGTCGCCCCGGCGGTGCTCGCGGCGGCCGCCAGCACGGGCGCGACGGTGCTCACCCCGTACTTCTTCGACCTGCTGCACCTCGACGGCCAGGATCTGATCGACCTGCCCGGCCGGGAGCGGTGGGCCGCCCTCGCCGGTTCGGTGGACTCGTCGCTGCTGGTGGGGCGGATGGAGGTCGACGACGCGGAGCAGGCCGCCGCCGCGTTCACCGCCGCGCTCGACGCCGGGCAGGAAGGCGTGGTGGTCAAGGCGCCGGACGCCCCCTACGACGCCGGCCGGCGCGGTGCCGCCTGGGTCAAGGTGAAACCGCGGCACACCCTCGACCTGGTGGTGCTCGCCGTCGAGTGGGGCAGCGGCCGACGCAAGGGCTGGCTGTCCAACCTGCATCTGGGCGCGCGTGACGCGCGCACCGGTGACTTCGTGATGCTCGGCAAGACGTTCAAGGGGCTCACCGACGAGCTGCTGCGGTGGCAGACCGAGCGGTTCCTCGATCTCGCCGTGGAACGCGGCGACTGGGTGGTCCGGGTCCGGCCCGAGCAGGTGGTGGAGATCGCCTTCGACGGGGTGCAGACGAGTTCGCGCTATCCCGGTGGCATGGCGCTGCGCTTCGCCCGGGTGGTGCGCTATCGCGACGACAAGTCCGCCGCCGAGGCGGACACCATCGACGCGGTCCGCGCCATCCATGCCGGCCGCGTGAGCGGCTGACGGGGCGGGGTCAGGCGGACGCGGTCGGCGTAGGCTCGGCGGCCCGGTCCAGCGGAGCCGCTGTGGTGCCGATGCCGGCGGCCCGGCGGGCCTCCCGACGGGCCACCCAGCCGTAGCCGAAGATGGCCATCACCGCGAACAGCCACCACTGCACGACGTAGCCGAAGTTCTGCCAGTTGTTGGCGTGCCCGACCGGCACCGCCTTGAACACCGGATCGGCTGCCGGGGTCTGCTCGTCGAGCAGCAGGTACGCACCGTAGACCGGGTAGGGAAGCTCGCCGGCCAGCCGCGGCACACCGATCCGCCGGATCTCCAGCAGCCCGTCGCGTCGGGCCACCGCGCCGGCGCCGCTCTCGGTCTCGTGCACCCGGCCGACCACCGTCACGTCGCCGGTCGGCGCGGCCGGCACCGACGGCTGGGCGGTCGCCCCACCGGGCGCCGGCGGGATCCAGCCCCGGTCCACCAGCAGCGCCGTGCCGTCGGCGAGCACCAGCGGGGTGAGCACCTCGAAACCGACCCGGCTGTCCACCGTCCGGCCACGGACCAGCACCGTGTTCGTGGGGTCGTACCGGCCGGTGACGGTGACCCGGGTCCAGACCTTGTCCTCGGCGGGGGCCGGACCCACCGTCCCCGCGCCGCCGGTGGGCGCGCGCAGCGCGTTGACGAGCGGCACGGGAGCCATCCGCTGGCCCGCGTCGATCCGCTCGTTGACCTCGGTGCGCCCCCGATAGCGGTCCAGCTGCCAGTTGCCGAGGAACACCATGACGGCGGCCGCGACCAGGGTCAGCGCGAGAGCGCCCAGCCAGCGTGGGCTCAGCAGGAACCGGTACACGGCACCGAGGCTACTCGTATGACCGGCGCCACTGACCTGGACCGGGCCGGGACCGACGCCCGGGGGCCCTGCCAGGGCCGGACCGGCTGCCCCGGTTGGCGGTGCTCGCGCCTTCGGCCGGGCGGGTATCGTCACGCCGACGGATCGGCCTCGGTCGTCCCGTCGCGTACCCGCCGCCGCTCGCGAGGAGTCGATGATGACCGTCGTGCCGCGCCTGGTGCTCAGCGCGCCGTCCTCCGGGCACGGTAAGAACGCGCTGGCGATCGGGCTGCTCGCCGCCCTGGCCGAGCGAGGGGTCGACGTCGCCGGGTTCAAGCTCGGGCCGGACCACGTCGACGCCGCGTACCTCGGCCTCGCCTCCGGTCGGCCGGGTCGGGTGATCGACCCCCGACTGGTCGGCCTCGACCGGATCGCCCCGCTGGTGGCGCACGGTGCCGCCGATGCCGGGCTGGCCGTGGTGCAGGGCAGCATGGGGCTGTACGACTCGGTCGGTGGTCGTCCCGAGCAGGAGTCCACGGCCGCCGCGGCCGCCGCGCTGCGCAGCCCGGTGGTGCTCGTTGTCGACGTGGCCGCGATGGGTCAGTCGGTGGCGGCCCTGGTGCACGGTTTCCGCTCGTACGACGAGCAGTTGTGGCTCGGCGGGGTGATCCTCAACCGGGTGGCGTCGTCGCGGCACGAGGGGATGCTGCGCGAGGCGTTGGACGACGTGGGGGTGCCGGTCTACGGCGCGCTGCGTCGCCAGGACCTGCCGTCGGTGCTGCCGTCGCGGCGGCACGGTGTGGCGCCGGTGGTCGACGACTCGGCCGACGCCGTCCGTGCGGTCCGCCGCCTGGGTGAGGCCGTCGCCGCCACTGTCGACCTGGAACGGCTGCTCGGGCTGGCCCGCTCCGCCCCGCCGCTGTCGGTGCCGGCCTGGTCTCCCGAGGAGGCCCTGGGCACGTTCACACCCCCGGCGAACCGCCCACTGGTGGCGGTGGCCGGTGGGCCGGGCGGCAGCTTCAGCCACCCGGAGACCACCGAGTTGCTCCGGGCCGCCGGCGCCGAGGTCGTCGTCGTCGACCCGCTGCGCGACGAGGCGCTGCCGGTCGGCACCCGCGCGCTGGTCGTCGGCGGTGCGCTGCCCGAGGCGTACGCCGAGCAGTTGTCGGCCAACCGGCGGCTCTGCATCGCGGTGGCCGAGTTGGCGCGGACCGGGCGTCCGGTGATCGCCGAGGGCGCCGGGCTGCTCTGGCTGGCCCGGGAGTTGGACGGGCTGCCGATGTGCGGTGTCCTGGACGCGGTCGGTGTCAGCCGCGACGGGGTGGTGGCCGGCTACCGGGAGGCGACCGCCCAGACCGACAGCGTGGTGGCCGCCACCGGCACGGTGCTGGTCGGGCACAAGGCACACCGTGCGGTGCTCACCCCCCGCGCTGGTCAGCGCCCGGCCTGGAGCTGGGACGGCGGCGCGCCGGAGGGCTTCGTCTGGCGCAACGTGCACGCCTCGCAGCTCACACTGCACTGGGCGAGCCATCCGGCGACGGCGGCCCGGTTGGTCGCCGCGGCGGCGGCCGACCCGACGAGCGAGGTGGTACCCGCGCAGCCGGGCGAGGTGTCGGTGTGATCGGTCAGGTGGCGGTGCGTAGATTCCCGGCGTTGACCGTCTCCACCCCGCGTACCGAGGTGCGTCAGCTCACGGCTGCCGACGCGGTGGCGGCCGGGGAGATCTTCGCCGACAAGCTGACCCGGCGTTGGCTGCCGCTGCCCGACGACTCCGGCCCGATCGACGGGCTGGCCTGGTGCACCGATCTGGCCCGGCAGCGGCGCGACAGCGGGGAGGGCGACCACTACGCGGTGCTCCGGCGGGAGGACGACCAGGTGGTGGGCTCGCTGTGGACCCGGCGCACCGACTGGGGCGCCCGCCTCACCGAGATCTCCTACGCGATGGCGGCGCACGCGCGGGGCTTCGGCTTCGCCGCCGAGGCGGTCGACGCGGTGGCCATCGCGCTGATCCTGGAGCACGGCTTCCAACGGGTCGAGCTGCGGGTGGCACCCGGCAACCTGGCCTCGCGCCGGGTCGCCGAGAAGGCCGGGTTCAGCTACGAGGGTCTGCTGCGCAACGCCGGGTTCGTCAGCGGCGGCCGGGTGGATCTGGAGCTGTGGTCGTTCGTCGCCGCCGACCTGCGCTGAGCCGCGCGCACCGACCCGCTACCCGTCAGCCGACGATGGCGTCCGACGGTGGGGTGAACTGGCGGGTCGGGGTGCCCTTCAGGCCGTCGCGCAGGGTCTCCGAGACCGCCTTGATCGGGATCTGGGACTGCCCGTCACCGACCGCGTTGAACGGGTTGTCCGGGTCGGAGATGAAGCTCGCCGCGGCCAACTCCGGGGTGTAGCCCACGAACCAGGCCGATCGGGTGCTGTCTGTCGTACCGGTCTTGCCGGCCACCGGGCGTCCGACGGTGCCCCGCACGCTGTCGGCGGTGGACCAGCCGCCGCAGCTGCCGCGCGCCGGGGTGTCTCCGGTCGGGCAGCGGGCCGCGTCGGTGGCCGCCCGCGCGGCGTCCGCGCTCACCACCTGCCGGCAGCGCGGCTTGGCCACCTCACGGTGCAGACCGCCCGGGGTGGCGTACGTGGCGGGTGTGCCGTCCCGGTTCATGATCGCTTGCACCGGGATGGCCTCGCAGTAGCGGCCGTCGGCAGCGATGGCGGCGTACGCGTTCGCCATCTCCAGCGGTGTGGCGTCGGAGACGCCGAGGGTGAACGCACCCCACTTCTTCGCCTTGTCCGGGGACGCGTGGTCCCGGTCGACGTCGGTGCGCCACCGCAGCCCGAGCTGTTCGGCCAACCGGACGGCCCGGTCCGCGCCGACCTTCTCCTCCAGCCACACGAAGTACGTGTTCACCGACTTGCCGAAGCCGGACCACATGGTCTGCTGACCGGTCATGGCGCCGCTGGCGTTGGAGGGCGCCCAGCCGTCGTAGACCTCCGACCGGTAGCGGTAGGGCGCGTTGAACGAGGTGGAGAGTGTCATCCCCGCGTCGAGCGCGGCCAGCATCGGGAACATCTTGAACGTCGAGCCGGCCTGGTAGCCGGCCAGGTCACCGCCGCCGAGCAGCGGTGCCACAGTGTTCGGGTAGTTGGCCTTCACCTTCGGCCCGGCCTCGGGGTTGGAGCTCTGCGGGTTCTCGGCCAGGTCCAGCGAGTACGTCCGGTTCACCGCCATGGCCTTCACCCGCCCGGTGCCCGGCTCGGAGACCACGATGCCGTTGGCGAACGGGCTGCCGGTGGCCTCCTTGGAGCCGACGTTCTTCTCCGCGGCCTCCTGGATCTTGGGGTCGAGGCTGAGCACGATGCGGTAGCCGCCCCGGCGCAGGTTGTCCATCCGTTCCAGCCGGTTCGCCCCGAACGCGGGCTGCGCGCTCCACCAGTTTTTCAGGTAGTCGCAGGCGAAGCCCCAGCTGTTGTACTTCTCGGCCACCGCGGCGCAGTCGTGCGGTGGGGTGGTCAGCTTGAGCCGGATCGGCTCGGACCTGGCAGCGGCGGCCGAGTCGGGGGAGAGGTAGCCGAGCTGGCTCATCCGGTCCAGCACGTAGTTGCGCCGCCCGGTGGCCTCCTTCTGGTCGGAGTCGGCCGGGTCGTACTCGGAGGGGGACTTGACCAGTCCGGCGAGGGTGGCGGCCTCGACCGGGGTGAGGTCCTTCGGGGTCTTGGAGAAGAAGATCTCGCTGGCGGCGTAGATGCCGTACGCCCGGTGCCCGAAGTACGCCGAGTTCAGGTAGCGCTCCATGATCTGTTCCTTGCTGATCTCCTTCTCCAGGTCCAGCGCCATCCGCATCTCCTTGACCTTGCGCAGGCTGGTCTGCTGGGTGGCTTCCTGGACCTCCTTCGGCGTGGTCGCGCTGTCCCGTAGGGCCATCCGGACGTACTGCATGGTCAGCGTCGAGGCGCCCTGGGAGCCGCCGGAGCGGGCGTTGGAGACGAAGGCCCGGGCCACGCCCTTCGGGTCGACGCCGTGGTGCTGGTAGAAGCGGGAGTCCTCGGCGGCGACGATCGCCTGCTGGATGTTCGGCGACATGTCCGACAGCTTGGTGTACTGCCGGTACTCCTCGTAGAACATGGTCAGCACGGTCTTGCCGTCCGGGCCGTAGACGTACGAGGTCTCGGCGGGCACGGCGCTCTTCAGCACCCGGGTCTTCTGGTCCACGGCGTGCGCGGTGGCCTTCGCGCCGAGCCCGGTGAGGGCGACCAGCGGGTAGGCGGCGGCGGCGATCACGATTCCGGCGATCAGCCCGGCGCGGAGGAGAGGGACGAGTCGACCAGCGGCAGCAAGGGGTCGGTTGCTCACCAGGTCAAGTTATGACATTTCCGATTCGTACATGAGAAGAACTCTTAAACCGGCGAGTGGTGACGCGGCTTACGCCGAGATCGACTGTCCCGCCGGCCACCTTCCCGGCAGGATCGCGGACATGTCTGATCAGCCGAGCACGGTCGCCCCACCCACCGGGGTCGAGCCGGACCTCGCCCACCACGGCGACGCGGAGGCGACCGCAGGCCTGATCGACCTCGCCGTCAATGTCCGTCGGGCGCGGCCGCCCGCCTGGCTGGCCGACCCGGTCGCCGCGACCCTGACCGACCTGGCCCGCTATCCGGACCCGGCGCCGGCCCGGGCGGCGGTCGCCGCCCGCCACCGCCGTCACCCGAACGAGGTGCTGCTCACCGCCGGCGCCGCCGAGGGCTTCGTGCTGATCGCCCAGGCGCTGCGCGGCGTTCGCCGCCCCGTTGTGGTGCACCCCCAGTTCACCGAGCCGGAGGCGGCGCTGCGGGCCGCCGGGCACCCGGTCGAGCGGGTGCTGCTCGACGCCGCCGACGACTTCCGGCTCGACCCGTCCCGGGTGCCCGCCGACGCCGACCTCGTGATGATCGGCAACCCGACGAACCCGACCTCGGTGCTGCACCCCGCCCAGACGGTGGCCGCGCTGGCCCGTCCCGGCCGGGTACTGGTGGTCGACGAGGCGTTCGCCGACACCACCATCGCCCCCGGGCACCCCGGCGAACCGGAGTCGCTGGCCGAACGCCGCGACCTGCCCGGGCTGCTCGTGGTGCGCAGCCTCACCAAGACGTGGGGCCTGGCCGGCCTGCGGATCGGCTACCTGCTCGGCGCCGCGGAGCTGCTGTCCCGACTGGCCGCCGTCCAACCGCTCTGGGCGGTCTCCACGCCTGCGCTGGCGGCCGCGTCGGCCTGCGCCAGCGCCGTCGCGGTCCAGGCCGAACGCGCGATCGCCGCCGATCTCGCCGCCGACCGCGACCACCTGGTCGCGCGCCTCACCGACCTGCCCGGTGTACGCGTCGTCGGCCGTCCCGCCAGCGCCTTCGTCCTGCTGCACCTGCCGGGCGCGACAGCGATCCGGGCCGCCCTGCGCGAGCGCGGCTGGGCGGTGCGCCGAGGCGACACGTTCCCCGGCCTCGGCCCGGACTGGCTGCGGGTGGCCGTCCGCGACCGAAACACCACAGACGCGTTCATCGACGTGCTGCGCGAGACCATGGAGGCATGATGCTGGAGACCACGATCGCGGCGATCCGCCCGGCGGACGACGCGGCCATGGCAGCCGCCCGGGAGCTGCACAGCCGGCTGACCAAGCCGGCGGGCTCGCTGGGCGCGCTGGAGGAGCTTTCGGTACGCCTCGCCGGCCTGGCCGGAGCCTGCCCACCACCGCTGCCCGAGCCGGCCGCGGTGGCGATCTTCGCCGGCGACCACGGGGTGCACGCCCAGCGGGTGAGCCCCTGGCCGCAGGAGGTCACCGCGCAGATGATCGGCAATTTCCTGGCCGGTGGAGCGGTCGTCAACGCGTTCGCCCGACAGGCCGGCGCCTCGGTCACAGTGGTCGACGTCGGCGTGGCCACCCCGCTGCCCGCCGAGCCGGCTGTGCTCGACCCGGCCGTGCTCGACCCGGCCGTGCCTCGGCTGGTCGTCGCGTCCGTCCGCCGGGGCACCCGCGATCTCACGGTGACCGCCGCGCTGACCCGGGACGAGGCGCTGGCGGCGGTGCAGACCGGCATCCGGATCGCCGACGAGCTGATCGACGCCGGCGCCGGCATCCTGCTCACCGGGGACATGGGCATCGGCAACACCACGCCGGCCGCCGTGCTGATCGCCGCGTTCACCGGCGCCGACCCGCTCGACACCACAGGTCGGGGCACCGGGGTCGACGACCCGACGTACGCGCACAAGGTGGCGGTGGTGCGGGCCGCGCTGGCCCGGCACACCCCCGACCCGGCCGACCCGCTGGGGGTGCTGGCCGCCGTCGGTGGCCTGGAGCACGCCGCCCTGGCCGGGCTGATCCTGGGGGCCGCGGCCCGCCGCACGCCGGTGCTGCTCGACGGCGTGATCGCGGTCTCGGCCGCGCTCGCCGCTGCCGCGTTCGCCCCGGACTCGGTCTGCGCCATGGTCGCCGGTCACCGCTCGGCGGAGCCCGGTGCCACTGTCGCGCTGCGCCACCTCGGCCTCGACCCGCTGATCGACCTGGGGCTGCGCCTCGGCGAGGGCACCGGCGCGCTGCTGGCGTTGCCCGTGGTCACCGGCGCGGTCCGGGTGCTGCACGAGGTGGCCACCTTCGACTCCGCAGGGGTGGCCGAGAAGTGAGCACGCGCAGCGAACGAGCCGTCCGCCCCGGTGGTGCGGCGTGACCTCCAATCCGTACCCCCTGGGTTTGCGGTTGCACGGGCGGCGGGTGGTCGTGGTGGGTGGTGGCGCGGTCGCCACCCGGCGGGTCCCCGCGCTGCTGGACGCCGGTGCGGACGTCCTGCTGGTGGCCCCGGAGCTGACCCCGGCGCTGCGCGCCCGGGTCGACGCGGGTCGGCTGCACTGGGTGTCGCGCCGGTTCGTACCGGAGGACCTGGACGGCGCCTGGCTGGTCCAGGTAGCGGTCGACGACCCGATCGCGGCGGCCTCGGTGAGCGCCGTCGCCGCCGAGCGGCGGGTCTTCTGCGTCCGGGCCGACGACCGGACGGCCGCCACCGCCTGGACCCCGGCGGTGACCCGGCACGGCCCGGTCACCGTGGCGGTGCTCGGCGGCGGCGACCCCCGCCGGGCGATGACCGTCCGCGACGCCGTCCGCGACCTGCTCGCCGTGCGCCTGGCACCGGATGGGATCGCTGGGCCGCCCGACGCTTCCACCGGGACGACCGGCGGAATGCAGGCCGGGCGGGTGGCGCTGGTCGGGGCGGGGCCGGGGGATCCGGAGCTGATCACCGTGAAGGGTTGGCGGCTGCTCACCGAGGCCGACGTGGTGGTCGCCGACCGCCTGGTGCCCGGGCTGCTCCTCGACGAGCTGCGCCCCGACGTCGAGTTGGTGGACGCCTCGAAGATCCCCTACGGCCCGTCCCGGGCGCAGGAGGAGATCAACCAGATCCTGGTCGACCGGGCGCTGGCCGGCGCCTTCGTGGTGCGGCTCAAGGGCGGTGACCCGTACGTCTTCGGGCGCGGCGGCGAGGAGTTGTTGGCCTGCGCGGCGGCCGGCGTGCCGGTGACAGTGGTGCCCGGGGTGACCAGCTCCATCGCCGCGCCGGCCGCGGCCGGGATCCCGGTCACCCATCGGGGGGTGGCGCACGAGTTCACAGTGGTCTCCGGGCACCTGGCACCCGACGCGCCGGCTTCGCTGGTGCGCTGGGACGCCCTCGCCGGTCTGCACGGCACCCTGGTGATCCTGATGGGGCTGAAGAACCTCGCCGCCATCACGGCCACCCTGATCGCTCACGGCCGGTCGCCGGCGACGCCGGCAGCCGTGGTTCAGGAGGCCACGACGGGCACCCAGCGGGTCCTGCGGTCCACCCTCGGTGCGGTCGCGGCCGAGACGCTCACCGCCGACCTGCGGCCCCCCGCCGTCGTCGTGGTGGGAGACGTGGTGAACGCGCTCGGCGCCTGAGACAGACGACGGGCCGGAGCAGCGCTGCTCCGGCCCGTCGTGGTCTGTCGGTCGAACTACTGCTTGAGCATGTTGTCCAGCAGCAGGGCGCAGCGGATCAGACCGAGGTGGCTGTACGCCTGCGGGTGGTTGCCCAGGCCGCGCTCGGCGAGCGGGTCGTACTGCTCGGGGAGCAGGCCGGTCGGGCCGGCGGTCAGCACCATCTGCGCGAACAGTTCCTCGGCGTCGGTGCGGCGGCCGGTGCGCAGGTACGCCTCGATCAGCCACGCCGTGCAGATGTGGAAACCGCCCTCACGGCCGGGCAGCCCGTCGTCCCAGTGGTAGCGGTAGACGACCGGGCCGCTGCGCAGGTCCGCCTCGATCCGCAGGACTGTGGACAGGAAGCGCGGGTCGTCGCCCGGGAGCAGGCCGGAGAGCCCGATCCAGAGCGACGAGGCGTCCATGTCCTCGTCCCCGTACGCGACGCTGTACGCCTCGACGTCGGAGTGCCAACCGTGCTCCAGCACGTTGGCGCCGATCCGGTCGCGCAGGTCCTTCCACTCGGGCCGGTCCTCGCCGCCGTGCTCGCGCATCACGTGCAGCGCGCGGTCGACGGTCATCCAGCACATCACCTTGGAGAAGACGTGGTGCCGGGGTGGCAGCCGGGCCTCCCAGATGCCGTGGTCGGGCTCGTGCCAGCGGCGGCGGACCGCCTCGACCATGTTCTCCAGGACCCGCCACTCGTCGTCGCGCACCGAACCGCGAGCGTCGGCGACGGCAGCGATCAGGTCGGCGATCGGGCCGAAGACGTCCAGCTGCAACTGGTGGTTGGCGAGGTTGCCGACCCGGACCGGCCGGGAGCCGGCGTACCCGGGCAGCGTGTCGATGACCGCTTCGGCGCCCAGTTCGTAGCCGTCGATGGTGTAGAGCGGGTGCAGCCGCTCCGGGTGCCCGCCGGTGCGCTCGATGCAGCCGTCCACCCAGCGCAGCAGCGCCTCGGCCTCCTCGACGGAGCCCAGGTCGACCAGTGCGCGGGCGGTCAGCGCGGCGTCGCGCAGCCAGCAGTAGCGGTAGTCCCAGTTGCGGACGCCGCCCAGCTCCTCGGGGAGCGAGGTGGTCGCCGCGGCCAGGATCGAGCCGGTGGCTTCGTGGCAGAGCCCCCGCAGGGTGAGGGCGCTGCGCGCGACCAAATCACGGGCGGTGGACGGCAGCCGCAGCGAGGCCACCCAGTCCTTCCACGGCTGCTCGGCGGCGGCCTGCCGCTCGTGGATCGGCACCCGGTGGTGCTCCAGGCTGTGCGTGCCGAAGCGCAGCTCCAACACGACCTGCCCGCCGGCGGCGGAGAGGTCGACGATCGCCTTGGCGGTCTCGTACCCGCCGTCGTTGCCGACCTCCCACTCCACACCGGGGGCGTAGAGCGCGACCGGCTCGTTGGAGCCGAGCACCAGCAGGCCGTCGCCGATCGGCTGCAACTGCACGGCGACCTGACCGAACTCGGGCCTCGGCGCGAACTCGACCTTGGCCTTGCCGCCGCCGGTCAGCACCCGGATCAGTGTCGAGTCACCGGTGATGACCGCCGGGCTGTCGTCCGGAGTGGTCTCGCGGCCCGGCTTGTCCAGCCAGTCGGTGACGGTGAGCCCGGACCACCGGGTCTCCACTGTCATCGTGCCGGAGCGGTAGCGCTGGCCCAGCGGAATGCCGCCGCGTTCCGGGGCGACGCTGAAGTGGCCGGCCGGGCTGCCACCCACCAGGTCGGCGAAGATCGCCGCCGAGTCCGGCTTGGGGTGGCAGAGCCAGCTCACCTTGGCCTCGGGGGTGAGCAGAGCGACGGTACGACCGTTGGCCAGCATGGAGTGCCGTTCGATCGGCACCGCCCGCTCACCGAAGAGCCAGTGCCGCCGGGTCTCCAGCAGCAGCGCCAGCGCGCGAGCGGCCTCCAGCGGGTCGGCGACCCGGTAGCTGGCCTTGGTGTCCCCGAGGCCGATCTTGATGCCGAGGTCGGGACCGTGCAGGTGGCCGAACGCGTTCTCGTCGGTGACGTCGTCGCCGATGAACAGCACCGCACTGGAGGCGAGCTGGGTCCGCAACTGGTCGAGTGCGGTGCCCTTGTGGGTGGCCACCACGGAGAGCTCGATGACCTCCTTGCCCTGGGTAACCGTGACGCCGTCGAAGGTGGCCGGACCGTTGCGGACCGCCTCGATGGCGGCGGCGGCGACCTCCGGGTCGACCCCTCGGGTGTGCACGGCGACGCTGGCCGGCTTGCGTTCCAGCCGGATGCCCGGGTGCGCGGAGGCGATGTCGCGCAGCGCGTTCCGCACCTGCTGGCGCACCGCGACCAGCTCAGGGGAGAGCCGCTCGACGAAGCCGATGTCGAATTCGGAGCCGTGGCTGCCGACGAGGTGCACCTCGCTGGGCAGCCGTGAGAGGGCGGCCAGGTCGCGCAGCGCCCGACCGGAGACGACCGCCACTGTGGTCTGCGGCAGCGCGGCGAGCGCGCGGACCGCGGCTACCGACTCGGGCAGCGGGACGGCAGTGCTCGGGTCCTCCACGATCGGCGCCAGCGTGCCGTCATAGTCGCAGGCGACCAGGAGCTGGGGGACCCGGGCGATCCGACCGATGGCGGAACGCAACTCAGGGTCCATGACCCCGGTGGCGGTTGCCGCCCCATCGTTGACGGACGTGTTCACTCGGCCTCCGCCTCCGGAACTCCGAGCTCCGAGAGGAAAGACTTGGCCCAGTGGCCCACGTCGTGGGTACGCAGGTGACGTTGCATTGTCCGCATCCGGCGGCGTGCCTCGGTTTTCTCCACGTGCACTGCCCGGAGCAGGGCGTCCTTGACCGCGTCCGGGTCGTGCGGGTTACACAAAAATGCCTGGCGAAGCTCGGTGGCGGCGCCGGCGAACTCACTGAGCACGAGCGCGCCGCCCTGGTCGCCACGTGATGCTACGTATTCCTTCGCCACGAGGTTCATTCCGTCTCGCAGCGGGGTCACCATCATCACGTCGGCAGCAACGTACATCGCCGCCAGCTCACTGCGACTGTACGACTGATGGAGGTAATGGACCGCCGGCACGCCGACCCTGCCGAACTCGCCGTTGATTCGACCGACCTCGCGCTCCACCTTGACCCGTAGTGCCTGGTAGTGCTCCACGCGCTCGCGGCTGGGTGTGGCGACCTGAACCATGACCGCGTCGGGAACTGTCAACTTTCCGTCAGCCAGCAGCTCCCGGAAGGCCTTGAGCCGCAACTCGATGCCCTTGGTGTAATCCAGCCGGTCCACGCCCAGGATTATCGTCTTCGGGTCGCCCAGCTCGGCGCGAATCTGCTTGGCCCGGGCCTGGATCGCCGGATCGGCGGCCATCCGTTCCATTTCCTTCGTGTCGATCGAGATGGGGAAGGCGCCCGCCTTCACCTGCCGACCGTCGACCTGGATCATCTGCCCCTCGTAGCGCAGCCCGAGCAGGTGCCGGGCCAGCCGGACGAAGTTCTGCGCGGCCAGCCGCTGCTGGAAACCGACCAGGTCGGCGCCGAGCAGACCGCGCAGGATCTCGGTGCGGAACGGCATCTGCATGAACAGCTCGATGGGCGGGAACGGGATGTGCAGGAAGAACCCGATCCGCAGGTCCGGGCGGAGCTCACGCAGCATCGCCGGCACCAACTGGAGCTGGTAGTCCTGCACCCAGACCGTCGCGCCCTCGGCCGCCACGTCGGCTGCGGCCTCCGCGAACCGGGCGTTGACCAGGCGGTACGCCTCTCGCCACCGGCGCTTGTAGGCCGGCGTCTCCACAGCGTCGTGGTAGAGCGGCCAGATCGTCGCGTTGGACTGGCCCTCGTAGTAGCGCTCCAGCTCCTCGGCGCTGAGCGGGACCGGGTGGAGCCGGATCCCCTCCAGGTCGAACGGCTCGGGGGCCGCACCGGTGCCACCGGCCCAGCCGACCCAGGTGCCCTTGTGTTCGGCGAGTACGGGATGCAGCGCGGTGACCAGCCCGCCAGGGCTGCGTCGCCACTGCCGGCCCTCGGGTGTGCTCACCTCGTCGACCGGCAGACGGTTCGCCACTACGACAAAGGAGCTACGGACGGTCACGATCGGCCACCTCCGGGTACTGACGGGTCCACCGCGATGAGCGTACTGAGCGTAGCTGCGGCGTCTTGTGCCCCGTGCCGGAGTCTCCTACCCGCCCCGGTCGTGCCGAAATCCTGTAGGTGATCTTGTCGACAGGCCGTGCCTCAGAGGTCGATGATCGGCCACTGCTTCGGCAGCACCTCGCCGAGCAACTCCCGCCGATCCGTCATGATGGGCACGAGGGGGTGGGCGGCGGCGTCGATGGCGAGCTGGGCCAGGTCCATCCGACCCTCCATGCGGCGTGACCAGCCCCCAAGGTAGCCGCACATGTTCGCCTCGACGAAGGTGACCTGCACGTGCGGCAGTGCGACGAGCAGTTCGAGCATCTCCCACTGAGCGGGCGCGACGCGCTCGTGTGCGTGCGCGAGACACAAGGCGGGCACGAGCACCTCTTGGCTGTAGTCGGCGGCCTCGGCGATTCTCTTGCCGACATTCTTGGTGCCGGAGGCGTAGGACAGCAGTGCAGCAGTGTCCAGCGCCAGACCGAAGGGGATCACCCGAGCACCCTGGCGCGTGCGACGCGCGCCCCGGCGCGTGCCGCCAGCACCTCGGCCTGCAGCCGGGCGGCCTGCTCACGCAGCTCCGGGGTGATCCGGGCCCTGAGTTGCTCCATCTCCGCGTGGGCCTCAGCGATGTCCTCATCGGTGATCACGAAGCCCGCGCTGGCGAGCATCTCCCGTGTCTTCTCGCCCGCCATCTGGCGCCGCACCGCCCGCGCCACGAATGCGGAGACGTTCGGCTCCAGCGACAGGCGGTCGGCGACGTCGTCCGGCAGGCTGACAGCGATCTTCTTGGTCATACGAAAACGCTAGCGAGTTATACCGGCCTCGGCAATGCGGCTCGCCGCGTACTCCTGAGGCGGGGTGATGTGGGCGAAGCGCGTCGTACCTGTCAGGATTGACGATGGCGTGCGCGCGGCCGGCTTCCCGGCCGGCGGCGGCGGGCGGTCCTCGCAGCCCGCGCCGCGCCGCCGATCAGCGACAGCAACCGACGGAGGTAGCCCGCACCGTGGCCCAGTACATCTACGTCCTGGAAAAGGCGCGCAAGGCGCACGGCGACAAGGTCGTGCTCGACAACGTCACGTTGAGCTTCCTGCCGGGAGCCAAGATCGGTGTGCTCGGTCCGAACGGCGCCGGTAAGTCCAGCCTCCTCAAGATCATGGCAGGGCTGGACAAGCCGAGCAACGGCGAGGCCCGACTCATGCCCGGCTACACCGTCGGCATGCTCGCCCAGGAGCCCCCGCTCAACGAGGCCAAGACCGTGCTCGGCAACGTCGAGGAGGCGGTCGCCGAGACCAAGGCCAAGCTGGAGCGGTTCAACAAGATCGCCGAGCAGATGGCCACCGACTACTCCGACGAGCTGATGGAGGAGATGGGCAAGCTCCAGGAGGAGCTCGACCACCTCGACGCCTGGGACGTCGACTCCAAGCTCGAACTGGCCATGGACGCGCTGCGCTGCCCGCCGCCGGACGCCGACGTGACCCAGCTCTCCGGTGGTGAGCGTCGCCGGGTCGCGCTCTGCAAGCTGCTGCTGGAGGCGCCCGACCTGCTGCTGCTCGACGAGCCCACCAACCACCTGGACGCGGAGAGCGTCTCCTGGCTGGAGCAGCACCTCGCCAAGTACGCCGGCACCGTCATGGCGATCACCCACGACCGGTACTTCCTGGACAAGGTGGCCGGCTGGATCCTGGAGCTGGACCGCGGCCGGGCGATCGGGTACGAGGGCAACTACTCCACCTACCTGGAGAAGAAGGCCGCCCGGCTCGCCATCGAGGGGCGCCGCGACGCCAAGATGAAGAAGCGCCTCACCGAGGAGTTGGAGTGGGTCCGCTCCAACGCCAAGGCCCGCCAAACCAAGTCCAAAGCCCGTCTGGACCGGTACGACGAGATGGCCACCGAGGCGGAGAAGACCCGCAAGCTCGACTTCGAGGAGATCCAGATCCCGCCGGGCCCGCGCCTGGGCAGCACGGTGATCGAGGCGAACAACCTCCGCAAGGGCTTCGGCGACCGGCTGCTGATCGACAACCTGTCGTTCTCGCTGCCCCGTAACGGCATCGTCGGCATCATCGGCCCCAACGGTGTCGGCAAGACCACCCTGTTCAAGACCATCGTCGGGTTCGAGGAGCCGACCGGCGGCGAGGTCCGGGTCGGCCCCACCGTCTCGCTGTCGTACGTCGACCAGAACCGTGAGGGCCTCGACGGCGACAAGACCGTCTGGGAGGTCGTCTCCGACGGGCTGGACTACCTGATGGTGGGCAAGGTCGAGATGCCGTCGCGGGCGTACATCGCCGCGTTCGGGTTCAAGGGCCCGGACCAGCAGAAGCCGACGAAGGTGCTCTCCGGTGGTGAGCGCAACCGGCTCAACCTGGCGCTGACCCTGAAGATCGGCGGCAACGTGATCCTGCTCGACGAGCCGACGAACGACCTGGACGTGGAGACGCTGTCCAGCCTGGAGAACGCGCTGTTGGAGTTCCCCGGCTGCGCCGTGGTCATCTCGCACGACCGGATGTTCCTGGACCGGGTCGCCACACACATTTTGGCCTGGGAGGGCGACGACCAGGACCCGGCCAAGTGGTTCTGGTTCGAGGGCAACTTCGAGGCGTACGAGAAGAACAAGATCGACCGCCTCGGCGCGGAGGCCGCCCGGCCGCACCGGGTGACCTACCGCAAGCTGACCCGCGACTGACCGGCCGAGAAGGTGTCTGACCGCTTCGTCTACCACTGCACCCTGCGCTGGTCCGACCTGGACGCGTACGGCCACGTCAACAACTCGCGCTTCCTCACCCTGTACGAGGAGGCGCGGGTGGCGTTGATGTTCGCCGGCGGCCGGGCCTGGGGCGTCGGCTCGTTCGCCGACGGCGTGGTGATCCGCCGGCACGAGGTCGACTACCTGCGCCCGGTCGACTACGCGCTCGGTCGGGCCACCGCGGAGGCGGCACCCACGGTGCGGATCGAGCTGTGGGTGGAGGAGATCCGGGCCTCCCGGTTCACCGTCGCCTACGAGCTGTACGACGGCGAGGTGCTGGCCAGCCGGGCCCGTTCGGTGCTGGTGCCGTTCGACCTGACCCGCCAGGCGCCCCGGCGGATCACCACCGAGGAACGGGACTTCCTGCTCACGTACGCGCCGCACAGCGGTGTGGCGTGACCCGGCCGGGCACCGCCGAGCCCGGCCGGGCGGCGGCGTCCACCCACGGTATTGCCGGTGTGGCGGACGCGGGCGCCTTCCTGGCCCGGCTGGTCCGGTTGGATCCGGTCGCGCCGGTCCGGCTGCGGCCGGCCGGCGTACCGGGCCGGGTCGCCCTGTGGGCCCGGCTGCCGTGGCAGGTCCTGGTGGTCCGCACGGTTGCCGGTGGGCCGGCGGACGGCGACGCCGAGGACGTCACAGTGGCGGCCGGGGAGCTGCTCGCCGAGCTGGAGCGGGGCGGCGCGACCCTGCCGACCCGCCGGGACGCCCAGTGGCGGTGGCCGCTGCCGCCGACGCGGAGCCGCCAGGTGGAGGCGCTGCCCGTTGCCGAGTTGCGACGGATCGCGGACGCGGCGGCGGGCACTCTGCGGACGGCGAGCGAGCAGGGTGTGGCCGGCCGGGCGGTGGGCCAGCGGGCCCTGCGCGACGCGTTGCTCGACCACGTGGCGGTGCTCATCACCCCGGATGGACCGCCCGCCGCGCCGGTCGAGGTGTCGCAGCGGCTGGTGCAGGGGGTGGTCCGGATGGGCTTCCTCGGCGCCCCCGGCGGCTCAGCGGATGACGAGGGCGGGAACGCCGTTCAGGTGCGGGTGGCCGGTCGTTGGGTCGGCCTGGTGGGACCGCACGGAGCGGCGTGGTTGCAGAAGGCCACCGATCTTGCCGTGACACCGCTGAGCGCTCGTCCGAACGGATGACCCCGGGTCATTCTTCTGGTCAGGGGCGGTCGTTGGGGGGGTGCTTCAACCCGGCTGTCCGGGTACCGTCCATCCTCGGATCCAACGCACCGTAGGCGACTGGATCCGCTGGGGAGTGAGGTGCGCGAGCGATGCCGTGGTGGTCATGGCGCCCCGGTCCCGCCGACGGCGGCGATCCGGAAACCCGAAGCGGGATCACAGTCGATAGCGCGGTCCGGATCGGGCCGCCCAGCCCTCGCCAGCCGGGGGACGACTGCCCGTCAAACGAGCGGCCCGTGCTGACCGAGATGCCCGCCACCGTCGAGCCGGTGAGTCTGCGCCGGGTCTGTGACGCGCTCGATCTGCTCGACGTGCGTTACCTGGCCGACGGCGACGGCAACCTGCTGGCGATGTGGGAGCGGCACGCGGTGCTGGTCACCCTCGAGGGGCCGGAGGACGAGATCCTGGTCATGCGGGCACGTCCGCACGCCACGGTCCCGCCGGACTGGGCCGACCGGGCGTACCGGGTGGTCAACGAGTGGAACCACACCCGCCGGTTCTGCAAGGCCTACATCGGTGACCCGACCGAGCGCGGGCAGCTACCGATCTACGCCGAGCTCCAGGTGCCACTCGGTGCCGGCACCCACGACGCGCTCCTGGTCGAGATGCTCGACTGCGGCGCGGCGGTCGCCACCAGCTTTGTGGACTGGCTGCACGACGAGGGCGCGCTGCTCTGACGCCGCTCCGGGTCGGGTGGGTCAGCCGCCGTTGGCCGGGTCTTCCTCGACGTTGACCATGAAGTACGCGGCCCGCTCCAGGTAGTCCCAGAGGGTGCTGGCGATCTCCGGCTCAAGGTCGAGCCGGTCCACGGCGCGGCGCATGTTCCGCAGCCAGGCGTCCCGTTCGGCCGCGCCGATCCGGAACGGCGCGTGGCGCATCCGCAGCCGCGGGTGCCCGCGCTGGGCGGAGTACGTGTTCGGCCCGCCCCAGTACTGCATCAGGAACAGGGTCATTCGGTCCGCGGCCGGGCCCAGGTCCTCCTCCGGGTACATGGGCCGTAGCAGGGGGTCGGTGGCGACGCCGGCGTAGAACTCGTCGACCAGCTTGCGGAAGGTGGGTTCGCCGCCGACCGCTTCGAAGAGGGTCATCGACGCACCGGGACGGTCGGATTCACCTGCGGAAGTCACAGTTCCATCCTGCCAGGTGCGTCCGGTGCCGACCCGACCCGCACGGCGTGCGTCGGATCACGCCGGGTCGACAACCCCGAATGTCGGTCACCCGGCCTGCTCGGACGGAGGTCGTTCGACGGGTCAGGTGACCGCGTGCCGGCGGTGGCCGTCCCCGGCATGCGGGTCGGACGCGCCTCCCACCGGGCCGTCGTCGGCCGGGTCTCCGAGCCCGGAGGGCGGCGGATCGGCGTTGGCCAGCGAGGCGGCAGTGATCGCGTCGTCCACCGTCTGCTGGTCCGGCCAGCGCAGGGCGGCCACCGCCATCAGCACCACCCCGGCCGCGCTCCACACCCCGACCACGACCGGAATGGGGAACCGCTCGGCGAGGACCCCGGTGACCAGCACCGCGAGACCTTGGATGACCTGTATGCCGGTGGCCATCACCCCGAAGGCGCGGGCCCGGAACCCGTTGGGCAGCGCCTGGACGAACAACCCGTTGGCCATCGGGATCATGCCGGCGACCGCGAACCCGCAGAGCGCGGCGAGCAGCGCGACCACCAGCGGCGGGGGGTCGAACAGCACCGGTACGAGCATCAACGGGGCGAGCACCGCGAGCGGCCGCATCAGCTTCAGCCGGCGAGCCGGCCCGAACAGGCGACTCACCAGCAACCCGCCGAGGATGAAGCCGACCGGGTTGGCCACCATGATCGCTGCTTGTGCGGTGCCCGCGCTCATCGCGCCGCGGCTCTCGTCGTTGGCCCAGGCCGCGGCCAGACCCTCAGGAACGATCGAGAAGAGCATCGCGCTGAACACCAGCACCGCGATGGCCCGCAGCACCGGCGTGCGGAACACGATGTCGAACCCCTGGCGGGTCTCCCGCAGCAGATGACTGCGGTGGGCCGGGTTCATCACCGCCGGGCGGTGGCGTACCCCGAGGCGAACCAGCAGCGCCGAGAGACCGAACGTGGCCGCGTTGAACAGCAGCGCCGCCTCCGGGTCGATCGCGGCGACACCGGCGCCGAAGACGTACCCCACGACCTGGGCGGCCTGCCCGACGCTGCTGTTCAGCGACAGCCCCAGCACCAGTCGGTCCCCGGTGAGCAACTGCGGGATCAGCGCGGACTTCGCCGCCTGGCTCGGTGGATTGGCCAGGGTGGCGGCGAAGATGAGCACGAGCACCGCCTGGTACGGCAGGCCCGGAATGGCGATGAGCAGCATCAGCGCCATTCGGATGAGGTCGCACGACACCATCACCCGTCGGTACGGGTATCGCTCCGCGAGTGCGGCGAGCACGGGACCGCCGAGCAGCCAGGGCAGGAAGCTGACCGCGAAGGCGGTCGCGGAGAGCGCGACGGACCGGGTCTGCTGATAGACGAGCAGGGTGACGGCGGCCTTCGCGACGTAGTCGCCGACCCAGGAGAGGGTGCCAGCCACGAACACAGCCCGGTACTCATGCTGGGCGAAAACTTCGCGGAATGTGGCGGGGCCTTCCGCGGAAGGTCGCTCGTCAGGCACCGTCGCCTCCATCGGCCCCGGCTCGGCCGCTCGTGGCAGCCCGGCCGGAAGCGCTCGTCAGATCTACGGATCAGCGAGGATGTGATCACGCCTTGGTGGGAACGCGTGCTCCGGATTCTGCCCGATCGTCTGACAACTAGCTAGGTCGAACGGGTCGTTCGTCGCCTCCCCGACTGAACGAACGGACGATACCCGAGGGTCCGGCCGGCTCGCGACCCCCGAATTGCCGGACAATGTCGACGGTTTCAGGTAGCGCCGCCCTGACCAGTCTCACCCTCGGGCAACGGCCGGGTCGAGAGACCGGGATAGATGCGGGCGGCGGCGATCTGCGCGGTGATCCCCGAATTCTCCAGCGCCTCGGCGAGACGCCGACGCAGTTCCCGGCCGACCGCGAACTGCCCGTCGGCGGTCGTCTTCACCACAGTGCGGATGACCGCGCCGTCCACCGTCACCTGCTCGACACCCAGCACCTCGGGCGCCTCCACGATCTCCGGCGACAACTCCGGGTCCATCGCGACCGAGGCGGCCGCGGTCCGTAGCACCGCCGTCGCCTCCTCGGTGCTGTTGAAACCGATCGGGAGGTCCACCACCACGAGGGCCCAACCCTGGCTCTTGTTGCCCACCCGGATGATCTCGCCGTTGCGGATGTACCAGAGCACACCGCGGCCGTCGCGCACTGTGGTGACCCGCAGGCCGACCGACTCGACCACGCCCATCGCCTCGCCCAGGTCGACGTTGTC
Organism: Micromonospora sp. NPDC005324; assembly: GCF_040607155.1. Classification (NCBI taxonomy): domain Bacteria; kingdom Bacillati; phylum Actinomycetota; class Actinomycetes; order Micromonosporales; family Micromonosporaceae; genus Micromonospora; species Micromonospora sp. NPDC005324. Next base: position 70,371 of record NZ_JBEXGE010000024.1, read on the forward strand.
GCCCACGCCGTACTGGTCCTCGATCAGCATGAAGAGGCCGGCGATCAGGTCCTTCACCAGGCTCTGCGCACCGAAGCCCAGCGCGACGCCGGCGATCCCCGCGCTGGCCAGCAGCGGAGCCAGGTCGAAACTGAACTCCCGCAGGATCATCAGCAGCGCGATGCCGAAGACGAACGCGGTGGTCAGGCTGCGCAGCACCGACCCGATCGCCTCGGCCCGCTGCCGTCGTCGCTCGGGTACGAACTCGGCCGGGTCGACCGCGGCGGTGGGTACCCGCTCGCGCAGCGGCCGCAGCATCGTCGGCACCGCACCGTCGGTGGTCGTCCGAACCAACCGGTCGATCGTCCGGTGCAGCGCCCAGCGGGCCACCATCGCCAGTGCCAGGATCAGCAGCACCCGAAGCGGTTTGAGCAGGATCCAGTAGCTTCCCTCGGCGAACCAGGCCGACCCGGTGATGTCGTAGATCCACTCGCAGGAGGTGCTGCCCTGGCAGTTCACCGAGACGGCGTCGGGCAGGGCTAGGGGCGTCACGCTGGCGGCACTCACCCTGTCTTCGTACCGCAAGGGGCCCGAGCACCCACCGCCGACCCACCGGCGGGGTGACCTACCGGTGCGGGCAGGATGCCGCTGCCGCTTGTTGCTCACCCTCTCCGGGGCAACGCGGCGCGGAGCCGTTCGTACTCGGCCTGGCTACCGATCGCCGCCCGGTGCTCGGGGTGCGCGACGTAGTGTCCGATGACCGCGGCGAGGAATCCCGCGTCGACGATGTCCGTCCGCAACGCCCCCCGGCTGCGTGGAATGCCGCGCCGCCGAACCAGCCGGGGTTCCGTGATCCTCATCGGCAGCCACGGACGGCGATCGGCAGCCGAAGGGATCTGCGGGGCCAGCAGGGCCTCCCATGGCACGGTGAGCGAGCCCAGCGGCCAGGTCTGCCGTACCCCGGACGGATGCAGTCGTACCCCGTGACCCCGCCACGCCCACGCCACCAGCAGCGCGGTCAGGCCGACCCAGAGAACATCGAGAACCACGTCGAACGTCGACGGCGTGCCCTGCCTGGCCGAGCGCGCCAGTGCGTCGATACGGGTGGACGCGGGCCCGAGGTAGCCCAGGGCGAAGAGCACCGTCCAGGCGGGCCCGGGTGTGGCGAAGGCCGGAACCTGCGGCCGTACGACGAGGTAGGCCGGACGGACCCCCATGATGACGATCGCCAGGATCAGGGCCGCCAGGGAAGTGAGGATCAACAGGCGCAGCCCCACGATCGACGCGGATCCCGGGGTCGCGGCGTTCACGCCGACCAGGAGAAGCCCAAGTGCCAGGACGACGTGGCGGTGGCGCACTGTGGCGGCGGACAGCTTGTCGATCATGCCTGTGACCATAGGAGCCCAGGGTTGCTGGACCGGCTGGCCGATCGGTCGAGGCTGAGCACCGAAGCGTCGTAAATCGAGGTGCCAGACCCGGCGTGGGTGATCCGCTTACCAGAAGGGAGATTAGTACGTGCAATCCGGGGTCCGATCAGGGACTATTGGCGCAACGGACGTCGGTGATCGGCCCGGCGTCGACCGTGTGGGCCGTTGTGCCCGGCCCCGGTCGGCGGCGGTCCCCAGCAGCCGCTGAACCGGGAGGGTGAGCGCGATGCCTGACATACGACCCACGGTGGGCTCCGGCGCGTTGGTCCTCAACGCCACCTACGAGCCGCTGTGTGTCGTGTCGGTGCGCCGCGCCGCGATCCTCGTCCTCTCCGCCAAGGCGGTCTGCGTCGCCGATGGTGACGGCATCCTGCACAGCGCCCGGGACGCGCTCCCGGTGCCATCAGTGGTCCGGTTGACGCGCTTCGTCCGGGTGCCGTACCGCACGCATGTCGGGCTGTCCCGGCGGGCGATCTTCGCCCGGGACGGGTGGCGGTGCGCCTACTGCCGGGGCCCGGCCGAGACCATCGACCACGTCTTCCCGCGCAGTCGGGGTGGCCGGCACGCCTGGGAGAACGTGGTCGCCGCGTGCGCCCGGTGCAACCACACCAAGGGCGACAAGACCCCGGCCGAGATGGGGTGGCGGTTACACGCGTTGCCGGCCGCCCCGAAGGGCACCGCCTGGCGGGTGCTGGGCCACCGTGCCCCCGACCCCCGCTGGGCCGACTGGCTGGACCTGCGGGAGCCCGAGGCGGCCGCCTGACCCCGTAGGGCGTGTTCAGGCTCCGGATTGCGGGCGGTGTGCCCGGCGCGCTGCGCGTTCGTAACGGTCGACCGCTCGGCGGTACGCGATCGCGGTGAGCCGGTCGATCTCGGGCAGCAGGTGCGGGCCGGGCATGACGATGCTGGCGAAGCCGTACTGTGCGTAGCCCGGGTGCGGCGCGAGGGTGTCCAGTCGGGCGAAGTCGAACTCGTTCCGGTGCTCCTCGAATGCCTTGGGCGGAAAGCCGAACAGCCGCTCGAACTCGGCCCGGCCCAGGTCCAGGTTGAGGCGGAAGACGCCGGGACGGTCAAGCTGTGCTGCCTCGTCGAAGCCGGGCACGTCGTGCTCGACGATGGTGGCGAACGGTTGGCGGCGGTCCGGGCCGACGAAGAAGAACCGGTCACCCCAGGCCGCTTCGGGTGATCCGTTCTCCTCGCTCGCCACGACCTGTTCGACGCCGGGCAGCGCGATGATCCGATCGGCGAGCACGGCCGCGTCGACACCGGTCGGGACGTGCAGGACCGCGTCGGCGTGTTCGATGGTGGCCCGGTTCAGCGGGAAATAGCGGTAGTCGTGCGTCCGCTGCTCGGCCGCTCCGATGTCGGACGCCGACAGGTACCGGGGAAGGCTGGTCTCCTGCTGGAGTCCGCCCTCGTAGGTGGCGGGGGCGGGCGGCCCGATGCCGAGCGCCGGGCTTGCGCCGAGGCTGCCGGCGATCACCGCGTACCGGTCGCCCAGCAGCGACGCGACGATCGCTCCGGCGCCGGCCCATGACACCTCCGTGTCGGCCAGCGTCATCGTGCTCCGGTGGCGCTGCAGGTGTGCGTTGTGCGCGAAGACCAGCGTGGGCCCGCGGTGTGCCTCGGCCGATCGGATCGCGAGCAGGTTCTCGGCCATCAGCGCGTCCCGGACCCCGGCCAGGCGGGCGAAGCGTTCCTCCTGGGCCAGTGGCGCGGCGGCCGCGGCGTGGTAACGCAGCAACGCGACAGCGGCCGTGGCGTGCACGAACGCCCCCCGCCAGCCCTCTGACCTCGACGGCGCCCGCAGGTACAACTCGGTCAGCAGGTCGTCGGCGAGCACCCGCAGTCGCTGGGCGTCGGTCGAGCGCCCGACCGATCGGCCGGGCTCCCAGATCGCGGCCGGGTCACTCCACCGCGCCTCGTCCCCGATCAGGTCGTCGATCTCGGCTGACCGGTCCAGGTCGAGGAAGTGGCAGACCTGGTCGAGGTGCCGGCGCGGGCTCGGGGCGCTCTCCAGTTCCACCGGGGCGTCGAAGCCGTGGAACGTCAGGCGTTCGGCGGCCGGCCGTCCGGCGTTCCACTCCCGCATCCGCAGCAGGAGGTCACGGTTCGCCGGGGCTGCCCCGAATCCGTGGCTGAACCCTTCGATGAGCGCCCGATCGAGCGTCACGGCGGCGACGCCCTGCACGAACTCGTCGGCGATCAGCCCGGCCGCCCGGTCGCTCTCCACGGCGATCGAGCGGTAACCGTGCTCCGCCAGCGACAGAAAGGCCTCGTTGCGGAGTTGGAGGAAGGCGGACTCACCGTGCGTCGGTTCGCCGAGGGCGAGCAGGTCCGGGGATACCGCCAGCAGGTCGAGAAAAGGTGGCATTCCATGAACCGTATCGTTGAACCAGCGGTTGAAACTTCCGAGCGGCGGAGCGCGGTGACAGCCACAAAACCTTCAAACCCACTGGTACGCCGACCGGTAGACCTCGCGCGCGCCCACGGCCTCTCCGCACAGGCCGTGCGCAACTACGAACGAGACGGCGTCCTGCCGCCGGCCCAGCGCACCCCGAACGGCTACCGTCGCTTCACCGAGCTGCACGCCAAGGCGCTGTGTGCCTACCTCGCGTTGATCGCGGGCCACGGCTATGCGGCCAGCGGCGAGATCATGAGGGCCGTCAACCGGGGCGAGATCGACACGGCGTTGCGCACCATCGACCAGGGCCATGCCCTGCTCCAGCGCGATCGGGAGACCCTGGACGCGGTGGAGGCGGCGGTGGCGACGCTCACCGGAGCGAGATCGCAGCCGCAGGGCCAGAGAGCCGTGCCGATCAGCGTGCTGGCCCACCGGCTCGGTCTCCAGCCGGCCACGCTGCGCAAATGGGAGCGGGCCGGGGTGCTGCGGCCGGTACGTGACCCGGTGACCCACTACCGGCTCTACCTTCCCGACGACGTCCGGGACGCCGAACTCGCCCACCTGTTGCGCCGCGGCGGGTACCGGCTCGACCACGTCGCCGGCGTGCTGCGTCGAGTGCGCGACGCCGGCGGTGCCGAACCGCTCGCCGCGTCGCTGCGCCAGTGGCGGCAACGGCTCACCGAGCGAGGCAGGGCCATGCTCACCGGGGCCGCTCGGCTCGCCGATTACCTCGACGCTGGTCAGCCGCCTGAACGCGCCTTGACCAGCGAGGCGAACACCACCACGTTGTCCGCGTAACCGGTCTCGCCGCCGACCCACTGACCGCCGCAGGTGATCAGTCGAAGGCTCGGGCGGCTGAAGTCGCCGTACACCTCGTCCACCGGCAGGCGACCCTTGTCGAATTTCTCCACCGAGTTGACCTCGAAGACCGCCACGCGCTGGTCGGTGCGGGTGACCTCGATCTCGTCACCGGAGCGCAGCTCCCGGAGTTTGTGGAAGACCGCCGGCCCGCTGGTGGTGTCGACGTGCCCGACGATCACGGCTGGGCCGTACTGGCCCGGGGTGGGCCCCTGGTCGTACCAGCCGGCCTCCTGGGCGCGGGCCGCGTCCGGTACGGCGATAGTGCCATCCGAGGCGATGCCCACGTCGTGTACGGGCGCCCGCACCTCGATCCTCTCGATGGCGAGGCTGGTCGGAGGGCTGGCCGGCAGCACCGGGAACTTCTTCGGCGGCGGTCGCAGGCCGGCGCTGAGCCGGTCCGGCAGCAGGCTCATCCCGGTCACCTGCTCGACGCCGAGCATCGCCACGATCAGCACCATCAGCGCGGCGATGGCCAGCACCGGCAACCCGGGGCTCGTACCGAAGCGGTGTCGGGCCGACGGCGGCCCGGCCGGACGCCGCGGCGGCAGCGGGCGGGCAGCCGGATCGGTGGTGGTGACGCTGGCCGACACGGCCTGCCCGGCGACCCGGCGCAGCCGCCCGGAGACGCGGGCCACCAGCCGGCCGGACGCGCGCAGCGCCGGGCCGGCCCGGAGGCGTGCGCGGCGATGCGGCCGCGCACGCGCGGATCTGCGGGTCATGGGTGATCCGGCTCAGGAGCCGGCTCCCCGTCGACGTCGGCCGCCGGCCATCCCGAGCACGATCGCGGTGGCCACCAACGCCACGCCACCGAGCACCAGCAGCGAGCCGGCGCCGCGGCCGCCGGCCATCCCACCGCCGCCCGTCGCCGGCCCCTTGCTGGGTGAGGCCATGTTCAGCACTGTCAGCGTGGTCGACGACGTCTGGCCGTTCTCGCAGCGCAGGTCGACCGGATAGTCACCGGCCGGCTTGTCCCTCGCGATCGTGACCTGCCCGGTCAGAAAGCCCTTGTCCGGTTTGAGCATCACGTGCCCGAACGCGTCGGAGTGCACGCTGGACTGCCGGTTGTTGTTGTCGTTGTCGCAGCTCGCTTTGATGCTGACCCGGCTACCGGCCTGGGCGCTGTTCGGTGTCACCTCGACGAAGACGTTGTCGCCGGCTCGCGCCGGCGCGACCGACAACAGGACGAACGCCCCGACCAGCCCGACCAGTGTCAGTGCGGACGAGAGCGCGCGGTTGATCGTGCGGATTGCCTGCATGATTTCCCCCCAACCGGCGGCGACCGCCGGAACCCTCCCCTGGGCACGCGCGCTGCTTTCCCGCTGGCCCGAAGCCAAACCCGCCCCACCCCCACCCCCGCACCCCCGCCCACGCTCGCGATCTTGCACTTTCTGCGGCGACGAATCGGCCCTTGGTCGGCATTTCGCCAACAGAAACTGCAAGATCGCGGCGAGGTGGGGTGGGCGAGGTGGGGTGGGGTCAGCGCGGGCGGGGGATGGGTCCGGTGGTGGGGAGGGGGGTGACTGGGTGCCAGTTCAGGGGGGAGGAGAGGACCATCGTGCTTGACGGCTGGCCGTAGGGGGCCAGTCGGTCGATGACGCCCTCGAACGCGCCGATCGACCCGGCCGCCACCTTCAGCACGCTGCACGCGTCCCCGGTGATCCGGTGGATCTCCAGGATCTCCGGCCAGTCGGCCACCGCCGGGTCGTGCAGGATGCACCGCGCGCCGTAGCAGGACATCCGAATCAGCGCGACCACGGTACGGCCGGCGCGGCTCAGGTCGACGTGGGCGTGGTAGCCGGTGACGATCCCGGCCTCCTCCAGCCGGCGGACCCGCTCCGCGACGGACGGTGGCGACAGGTGCACCCGCCGGGACAACTCGCTGAAAGAGAGCCGCGCGTCGGCCTGCAACTCGCGCAGCAGCGCCCAGTCCATGTCGTCCACGCTCAGACCTTACTTTCGTGAACCGAATTCGCCTAGTTGCCTTTGGTTTGCCAGGAGAAGCCGGCGAGAGCCGTTGATTCGGCATTCCGCAGGCCGATCCGACCGCGAGATCATGACGTCGGCTAGTCCGGGGGAGGGAGACGAGATGGTGGATCAGACGGAGCGGCGGGCGCCGAACCGCCGTGCCACGGTGCAACCGGTGACCCCCGGGCAGCGCGCGGCGCAGGCGGAGCGCACCGGTGGCGAGCCGACCCTGGAGTTCGCCGACATGGTGCCGTACGACGCGTACGTGCAGGCCAGCGCCCTGCACAAGATGCAGCACCCGCTCAGCAGCGACCCGGGCGAGATGTCCTTCCTGATGGTCAGCCAGATCATGGAGCTGTACTTCGGGCTGACCCGCCACGAGCTGCGGGAGGCCCAGCGGCTGATCCGCGCCGACCAGATCTGGGAGGCGCTGGCCCCGCTGGGCCGGGCCAAGCTGCACCTGGAGGGGCTCAACGCCGCCTGGCAGGGCCTGCGCTGGATGAGCCCGGCCGACTTCAACAGGTTCCGCAACCTGCTCGGCGAGGCCTCCGGCTTCCAGTCCGCGATGTACCGGCAGTTGGAGTTCCTGCTCGGGCTGCGCGACCCGACGCTGATCCGCCCGTTCCGCCGGCAGGCGGAGGTGCACGCCGAGCTGAGCGCCGCGCTGGCCACCCCGAGCCTCTGGGACGACGTGCTCGCGCTGCTCGACCGGCACGGCTTCGACCTCCCCGCCGACCTGCTCGGCCGGGACGTGGCCGTCGAGCACGACCCGCACCCGTCGGTCGAGGCGGCCTGGGTACGGATCTACGACGACGCCAGCCCGGACAATCACCTGCGGCTGCTCGGCGAGGCGCTCAGCGCTGTCGCCGAGGAGTTCGGCGACTGGCGCTGGAACCACGTCAAGGCGGTGCAGCGGACGATGGGCGCCAAGGTCGGCAGCGGAGGCTCCGCCGGCCTGGCGTGGTTGCAGCGCAGCATGGCCCGGGTGGTCTTCCCGGAGCTGTGGTCGGCCCGCACGGCGATGTGACCGGAGAGCGAGAAGAAGCAATGACGACCCCAGAAGCTGAGCTGCTGGGCCTCGCCGCTGGCGAAGCCGAAGCGCGTCGCCTCGACGAGGCCGACCCCGGCCACCGGCACCTGTTCCACGTGCCGCCGGCCGACGGCGGCGACCACAGCGAGTCGGCGTACCTGGCCGGCAACTCGCTCGGCCTGCAACCTCGGGCCACCCGCGACGAACTCCTGGCCGACCTGGATGCGTGGGGGCGGCTCGGCGTGGAGGGGCATCTGGAGGCGGAGCGCCCCTGGCTGCCGTACCACGAGTTGTTGACCGGGCCGGCCGCGCGACTGGTCGGTGCCCGGCCCACGGAGGCCGTGGTGATGAACTCGCTCACTGTCAACCTGCACCTGCTGATGGTGAGTTTCTACCGACCTGCCGGCGCGCGCACCCGCATCGTCATCGAGGACGCCGCGTTCCCCTCGGACAGCTACGCCGTGCGCAGCCAGGCCCGGTTCCACGGCCTGGACCCGGACGACACAGTGGTCCGGTTGCGTCCGCGCGCGGGTGAGGACGCCCTGCGCACCGAGGACGTGACCGACTACCTGGCCGCCGAGGGCGACCGGGTGGCGCTGCTGCTGCTCGGCGGGGTCAACTACCTCACCGGTGAGCTGCTGGACATCCCGGCGATCACGGCTGCCGGCCGGGCCGCCGGCGCGGTGGTCGGTTGGGACCTGGCCCACGCGGTCGGCAACGTGCCGCTGGCCCTGCACGACTGGGACGTCGACTTCGCCGCGTGGTGCTCCTACAAGTACCTGAACTCCGGCCCGGGCGCGCTGGCGGGTGTCTTCGTGCACGAGCGGCACCTCGGCGACGAGAACCTGCCCCGGTTCGAGGGGTGGTGGAGCACCGCGGCGGCCACCCGGTTCGAGATGACGCCGGTGTCCCGGCCACCGGCCACTGTGGAAGCCTGGCAGATCTCCAACCCGCCGATCTTCGCGATGGGCCCGGTGCGTACCTCGCTGGAGCTGTTCGACGCGGTGGGGATGACCGCGTTGCGCGCGCGCAGCCAGCGCCTCACCGGCTGGCTGGAGTCGCTGTTCGACGAGGTGACCGTCGGCCGACCGCTGCGGGTGGTCACCCCGCGCGACCCGGCCCGCCGGGGCTGCCAGCTCTCCGTGCGGATCGGTTCGGGCAGCGCCGCCGAGCTGACCAAACGCCTACGGTACGAACACGGGGTGATCGCCGACGCCCGCGAACCGGACGTCGTCCGGTTCGCACCGGTGCCGCTGTACTCCACGTACCTCGACTGCTGGCGGGCCGCTGCCGCGCTCGCCGCGACGGTGGGGCAGGTGGCCTCATGACCGCGCGGCGCGACGAGATCGCGATCATCGGGGCCGGGCTGGCCGGCTGTCTGGCGGCCTGCTTCCTGGCCCGGCGTGGCTACCCGGTGGCCCTCTACGAGCGCCGCTCCGACCCGCGCGCCGGCACCGCCGAACGCGGTCGCTCGATCAACCTGGCGCTCTCCGAGCGCGGCCTGGACGCGTTGCGCCGGATCGGGCTGGCCGAGCAGGTGATGACCGACGCGCTGCCGATGCGCGGCCGGATGATCCACCCGGTCGAGGGCGAGCAGCAGTTCCAGTCGTACAGCGCGGCCGGCGACCGGGCGATCAACTCGATCAGCCGGGGTGCGCTGAACAACGCCCTGCTGGACGAGGCCGCCGCGCTGCCCGGGGTGCGGGTCGTCTTCGACCACCGGCTGGTCGGGCTCGACCCGACCGACGGCGCCCTGAGCTTCGAGACCCCGCAGGGCACGGTCGCGGCGAAGGCGTCGGTCGTGCTGGGTGCCGACGGCGCCGGTTCCGCGGTGCGTGGGCAACTGCTGGCGTACGGGCTGCTGGACGAGAGCGTGGACTTCCTCGACTACGGCTACAAGGAGCTGACGATTCCGCCGCTGGGCGGGGACTTCGCCCTGGAGGAGGACGCGCTGCACATCTGGCCGCGCGGCACCTCGATGATGATCGCGCTGCCGAACCCGGACCGTTCCTTCACCTGCACGCTGTTCTGGCCCAACGACGGTGCCGGCAGCTTCGCCTCGCTGACCAGCCCGGCGGAGATCGAACAGCACTTCACCGAGCACTACCCGGACGTGGTCCCGCTGGCCCCGAACCTGGTCGACGACTACCAGCACAACCCGGTGGGCGTGCTCGGCACTGTGCGCTGCACCCCCTGGCAGGTCAACGGCAAGGTCGGCCTGCTCGGCGACGCGGCGCACGCCATCGTGCCGTTCTACGGCCAGGGCGCCAACTGCGCCTTCGAGGACGTGGTGGAGTTGGACCGCTGCCTGGACGAGTGCGCCGACGACTGGTTGGCGGCGCTGCCGCTGTTCCAGCGGCGCCGACTGGAGAACGCCGAGGCCATCGCGACGATGGCGCTGACCAACTTCGTGGAGATGCGGGACAAGGTCGCCTCCCCGGTCTTCCAGACCCGACGGCGGGTGGAGCACGCACTGGAACGGGCCCTGCCCGGCCGGTACGTTTCCCAGTACGAGCTGGTGTCGTTCTCCACCACCCCGTACGCGGAGGTGCGCCGCCGGGTGCGCCGACAGCACCGCGTGCTCGGGGCCGTCGTCGGCGGGGCCGCCCTGCTGCTGGTCGGCGCGATCGGCGCGGCACTGAGCCGAGGGAGGCGGGCATGACCGGCAACTGGGATCCGCGGCTGATGGCCGGCCACGCGCCGAGTGGCCCGAGGCGGTTGCGCAACTTCGTCGCCGGCGAGTTCGTCGACGGCGCAAACACGTTCGCCAAGGCCAGCCCGGTCACCGGGGAGCAGGTCTTCGAGGTGGACGAGGCGTCACGGTCGACTGTGGACGACGCGGTGGCCGCCGCCCGGGCGGCGCTGCGGGGGCCGTGGGGCCGGATGGGGGAGCGCGAGCGCGCCGAGGTGCTGCGCCGCGTCGCCGACGAGCTGGAGCGCCGCTTCGACGACCTGGTCACCGCCGAGGTCGCCGACACCGGCAAGTCCATCGCCCAGGCCCGCACCCTGGACATTCCGCGTGGCGCGGCGAACTTCCGGGCGTTCGCGGAGATCGTGGCGACCGCCCCCACCGAGTCGTTCACGACTGTCACCCCGACCGGCGGCCGGGCACTCAACTACGCGCTGCGCAAGCCGGTCGGCGTGGTCGCGGTCATCGTGCCGTGGAACCTGCCGCTGCTGCTGCTCACCTGGAAGGTGGCCCCGGCGCTGGCCTGCGGCAACGCCGTCGTGGTCAAGCCCAGCGAGGAGACTCCCGCCTCGGCGACGGTGCTCGCCGAGGTGATGGCCGCCGCTGGCGTACCGGCCGGGGTGTTCAACCTGGTGCACGGCTTCGGACCGGATTCGGCGGGCGAGTTCCTCACCCGCCACCCGGGCGTCGACGCGATCACCTTCACCGGTGAGTCGGCCACCGGCGGCGCGATCATGCGGGCCGCCGCCGACGGGGTGAAGGCGGTGAGCTTCGAACTCGGCGGCAAAAACGCCGGCCTGGTCTTCGCCGACGCCGACCTGGACGCCGCGGTGGCCGGCTCGGTGCGGTCCAGCTTCACCAACGGCGGGCAGGTGTGCCTCTGCACCGAGCGCATCTACGTGCAGCGCCCCGTCTTCGAGGAGTTCACCGCCCGGCTGGCGAAGCGGGCCGGCGAGCTGGCGTACGGCTGGCCGACCGACGAGGCCACCGCCACCATGCCGCTGATCTCCCAGGAGCACCGCAGGAAGGTGCTCGGCGCGTACGAGCTGGCCCGCTTTGAGGGCGCCGAGGTGCTCACCGGTGGCGGCACGCCCACCTTCGGCGACACCCGCGACGGCGGGTCGTACGTGCAGCCGACGGTGCTCACCGGGCTCGGCCCGGACGCCCGCACCAACCGGGAGGAGATCTTCGGCCCGGTGGTGCACGTCGCGCCGTTCGACACCGAGGACGAGGCGTACGCCCTCGCCAACGGCACGGAGTACGGCCTGGCCGCGACCGTGTGGACCCGGGACGTGGGCGTTGCGCACCGGGCCGGCGCCCGGCTCGGCGCCGGCATCGTCTGGGTCAACACATGGTTCCTGCGTGACCTGCGTACCCCGTTCGGCGGGGTGAAGGCGTCCGGGATCGGTCGCGAGGGCGGCGTGCACTCGCTGAACTTCTACTCCGAACTCACAAACGTCTGCGTGGACCTGTCGTGAGCCGTAGCGAGGGAGCCGGCATGGAAGCTGACATCGAGGCCGCCAACCGGGAGCTGGCCGACGCCCGCAGCACCGGCAAGCCGTGCGCGCCGCTCCGGGGCCGGCTGCTGCCGGAGGGCGACGTCGAGGCCGCGTACCGGGTGCAGCAACTCCAGGCGCGGGCCTGGCAGGGCCGCGGCGAACGCCGGGTCGGCGCGAAGATCGGGTTGACCTCCCGGGCCGTGCAGGAGACCTTCGGGGTGTTCCAACCGGACTTCGGCATGCTGACCGACGCCATGGCGGTCGGCGACGGGGTCGAGGTGCCCATCGACCGGTTGCTCCAGCCCCGCGTGGAGGCGGAGATCGCCTTCGTGCTCGACAAGGATCTCCCGAACCCGCAGCTCACCACCGTCGACCTGATCCGCGCGGTCGACCACGTGCTGCCGGCGATCGAGATCGTCGACTCCCGGATCGCCGCCTGGGACATCTCCATCGTGGACACTGTCGCCGACAACGCCTCCAGCGGGCTCTTCGTGCTCGGCACCACGCCGCGCCGGCTCGCCGACGTGGACCTGCGACTGTGCGGAATGGTGCTGGAGCACTCCGGTGAGCCGGTGTCGGTGGGCGCGGGCGCCGCCTGCCTGGGCAACCCGCTGCACGCCCTGCAGTGGTTGGCCGGCACCCTGGCCCGCGCCGGTGACCCGCTGCGCGCAGGGGACGTGGTGCTCTCCGGGGCGCTCGGTCCGATGGTGCCGGTCACGCCGGGTGCCGCGTACGAGGCCCGGATCTCCGGGCTCGGCTCGGTGCGCACATCCTTCAGCGACAGGGGCGGCCAGTGACCACCAACGTGGCGGTACTGGGATCGGGAAACATCGGCACGGACCTCATGATCAAAGTGTTGCGGCTCAGTGAGAGCCTGCGCATGGTGGCGATGGCCGGCATCGACCCGGCCTCCGACGGCTTGGCGCGCGCTCGCCGCCTCGGCGTCGCCACCACGGCCGACGGCGTGGACGGGCTCGTCGCGCTGCCCGAGTTCGCCGACGTCGAGCTGGTGTTCGACGCCACCTCGGCCGGCGCGCACCGACGCCACGACGAGGTGCTGCGCGCCCACGGCCGCACCGTGGTCGACCTGACCCCGGCCGCGCTCGGCCCGTACGTGGTGCCGCCGGTGAACCTCGACGAGCACCTGCACCAGCCCAACGTCAACATGGTGACCTGCGGCGGGCAGGCGACAGTGCCGATCGTCGCCGCGGTACGCCGGGTGACCCCGGTGGCGTACGGGGAGATCGTCGCGTCGATCGCGTCGAAGTCCGCCGGGCCGGGCACCCGAGCCAACATCGACGAGTTCACCGAGACCACGGCCCGTGCCATCGAGGTGGTGGGCGGGGCCGAGCGGGGCAAGGCGATCATCGTGCTGAACCCGGCTGACCCGCCGCTGCTGATGCGCGACACCGTCTACTGCCTCTGCCCGGACGCCGACGCCGACACCGATGCCATCGCCGCCTCGGTGGCCGAGATGGTGGCGGCCGTGCAGGAGTACGTCCCCGGCTACCGGCTCAAGCAGGACGTGCAGTTCGACCGGGTAGAGGCGTACCTGCCGTCGCTCGGGCGGCGGCTCACCGCCCTCCAGGTGTCGGTCTTCCTGGAGGTCTCCGGGGCCGGGCACTACCTGCCCGCGTACGCCGGCAACCTGGACATCATGACCTCGGCCGCGCTGCGCACCGCGGAACGGCTGGTCGCCCTGCGTTCTTCGGAGGTGGCCGCGCCATGACCGAGCTGTACATCCAGGACGTGACGCTGCGCGACGGCATGCACGCCATCGCCCACCAGTACACGGTCGACCACGTACGCACCATCGCCGCCGCGTTGGACGCCGCCGGGGTGGCCGCCATCGAGGTGGCGCACGGTGACGGCCTCGCCGGCTCCAGCGTCAACTACGGCCACGGTGCCGCCAGCGACGCGGAGTGGATCTCGGCGGCTGCCGAGGTGCTGACCACTGCGAAACTGACCACCCTGCTGTTGCCGGGCATCGGCACGATCGCCGACCTGAAGGCCGCGAAGGCGCTCGGGGTGACCAGCGTCCGGATCGCCACCCACTGCACGGAGGCGGACATCTCGGCCCAGCACATCTCCTGGGCCCGGGAGAACGGCATGGATGTGGCCGGGTTCCTGATGATGTCGCACATGTTCGATCCGGCCGGGCTCGCCGGGCAGGCCAAGCTCATGGAGTCGTACGGGGCGCACTGCGTCTACGTCACCGACTCCGGCGGCCGGCTGCTGATGTCCGACGTGGCGCAGCGGGTCGACGCGTACCGGCAGGTCCTCGCCCCGGAGACGCAGATCGGCATCCACGCGCACCACAACCTGTCGCTCGGGGTGGCCAACAGCGTGCTCGCCGTCGAGCACGGGCGGGTCACCGGGTCCGCGCCGGTCGGCCCCGACGCGGTGCACGGCCGGACCGTCCGCGTCGACGCCTCCCTCGCGGGCATGGGCGCGGGCGCCGGAAACGCCCCGTTGGAGGTCTTCGTCGCGGTCGCCGAGCTGCACGGCTGGAAGCACGGCTGCGACGTGTTCGCGCTGATGGACGCCGCCGACGACATCGTCCGCCCGCTCCAGGACCGGCCGGTCCAGGTGGACCGGGAGACGCTGTCCCTGGGGTACGCCGGGGTCTACTCCAGCTTCCTGCGGCACGCCGAGCGGGCCTCCACGAAGTACGGCGTGGACGTCCGGTCGATCCTGGTCGAGCTGGGCCGCCGCCGGATGGTGGGCGGCCAGGAGGACATGATCGTCGACGTGGCACTCGACCTGGCCGAGAAGGAGCAGCACCCATGATCGACGTAGACGTCGTGGGGATCGCCGACAAGCTGGGCGCGGCGGCCGACACCGCCACCGCGATCCCGCAGCTCGCCGCCGAGACCGGCCTCGACGTGGACACCGCGTACGCCGTGCAGGCCGCGCTGCTGCAACGTCGGCTGAACGCCGGTGAGCGGTTGGTCGGGTTGAAGATGGGGCTGACCAGCAGGGCGAAGATGGCCCAGGTCGGCGTGGACGAGGTGATCTGGGGGCGGCTCACCAACGCGATGCGGGTGCCCGACGGCGGTGCCGTGGACCCGGCCGCGTACATCCATCCCCGGGTCGAGCCGGAGGTGGCGTTCCTGCTGGACCGGTTGCCCGAGCCGGGCGAGCCGGTCGGCGACTTCGCCGCGGCGGTCCGCGCGGTCGCCCCGGCCATCGAGTTGATCGACTCCCGGTACGCGGACTTCCGTTTCTCGCTGCCGGACGTGATCGCTGACAACACCTCGGCCGCCGCCTTCGTGATCGGGCCGTGGTCACCGGTGCCGGCGGGGCTGGACAACCTGGGTGTGCTGCTGCAGGTCGACGGGCGGGTGGCGCAGGTCGGCTCGACGGCGGCGATCCTCGGTGATCCGCGCCGGGCGCTCGACGAGGGCATCCGGCTGGCGGGCCGGCACGGGGTGCGGCTGGAGTCCGGCTGGGTCTTCCTGGCCGGTGCCGCCACCGCCGCTGTGCCGCTGCGCCCCGGCGCCCACGTCCGTGCCGTCGTCGAGAAGCTCGGCACGGCCTCGCTGCGGGCGTCGTCGTGACCGCCCGGGTGGTCGCCGGGAAGGCCGTCCCGCGGGGGGCCTTTCCGCACGTCAAGGTCGCCGGTGGGTTCGTCTTCGTCTCCGGTACGTCGTCGCGGCGCGCGGACAACACGTTCGCCGGTGTCGAGGTGGACGGGTTCGGCACCACCAACCTCGACGTCCGGGTGCAGACGCGGGCTGTCGTCGAGAACGTGCGGGACCTGCTGCGTTCGGTCGGCGCGGACCTCGCCGACCTGGTCCAGGTGACGACGTACCTGGTCAACATGAACGACTTCGGTGGTTACAACGAGGTGTGGGCGGAGTTCTTCGACGCCTCCGGACCGACCCGTACGACGGTGGCGGTGCACCAGTTGCCGCACCCGCACCTGCTGATCGAAATCCAGGCCGTGGCCCTTCTTCCCTCGGGAGGTCAGTCGTGAGTGAGATCGCCGAGCCGTTCAGCTTTCCGGGCTGGATCGCTGACAACCAGCACCTGTTGAAGCCCCCGGTGGGCAACAAGGAGATGTTCCCCGGCGGGGACGACTTCATCGTGATGGTGGTGGGCGGGCCCAACCAGCGCACCGACTTCCACGTGGACCCGTACGAGGAGTTCTTCTACCAGGTCAAGGGCAACATGCACATCAACCTGGTCACCCCGGAAGGGCCGCGCACTGTGCACGTGCGCGAGGGTCAGATGTGGATGCTGCCGCGTAACACCCCGCACTCGCCGCAGCGGCCGGAGGCCGGCTCGATCGGCGTGGTCGTCGAGCGGGTCCGCGAGGAGGGCACGCTGGAGACGTTCCAGTGGTACTGCCCGGAGTGCGGCAGCAAGGTGCACGAGGTCGAGTTGCAGGTCCGCGACATCGCCGCCGATCTGCCCCCGGTGTTCCAGGCGTTCTACGCCGACGAGCAGGCACGCACCTGCGCCAACTGCGGCACCCTGCACCCGGGCAAGGGCTGATGCCCGCAGGCGTGGTCGACGTGCACACGCACGTCGTACCGAAGGGTTGGCCGGACCTCGGCGCGGCGTGCGGCGGGTCCGGCTGGCCGTGGTTGCGGGTCGACTCCGAGCGTGCCGCCATGATCATGGTGGGGGAGACGGAGTTCCGCCCGGTCGGCGCCGAGTGCTGGGACGCCTCGCGCCGACTGGCCGACATGGATGCCGACGGCGTGGCCGTGCAGGTGGTCTCGCCCACCCCGGTCTTCTTCAGCTACGACCGCCCGGCGGACCAGGCGGTGAAGGTCGCCCGGATCTTCAACGACCTGACCCTGGAGGTCACCGCGGCCGGAGGTGACCGACTGGTTCCGTTCTGCCAGGTGCCGCTCCAGGACCCGGACGCCGCCTGTGCCGAGCTGGACCGCAGCCTCGCCGCCGGGCACGTGGGCGTGGAGATCGGCAACCACGTCGGCGACCGGGACCTGGACGACGCCGGCGTGGTCACCTTCCTCCAGCACTGCGCCGAGGTGGGCGCACCCGTCTTCGTACACCCGTGGGACATGCCCGGCGGGCCGCGACTGGACCGTTGGATGGCCCGTTGGCTCACCGGGATGCCCGCCGAGACGCACCTGTCGGTGCTGGCGATGATCCTCGGCGGGGTCTTCGACCGGGTGCCTGAGACGCTGCGGATCTGCTTCGCGCACGGCGGCGGCAGTTTCCCGTTCTGGCTCGGCCGCGCCGACAACGCCTGGCACCGCCGGGGCGACCTGGTCCGGGGCGCGTCCGCCGGCCCGCCCAGCAGCTACCTCGACCGGTTCAGCGTCGACTCGGTGGTCTTCGCGCCGCCCGCCCTGCGGCTGCTTGTCGACACGCTGGGGGAGGATCGGGTGCTGGTCGGCAGCGACTACCCATACCCGCTGGGCGAACGGCCGGCCGGCGCGGTCGTCCGCGACGCCGACTTCCTCACCGATGACCAGCGCGCCAAGCTCCGGTCCGCCAACGCTCTGCGTTTCCTGCACGGCGGGCGCTGACGGCGTACCCCTGCTTCGTTGCCTTTGCTCTGCTTCAACCCACGCAACATCGTGTGTCCGGTAATCGGACGTCTGCCGTTGCGTCCGTTGAAGCAGAGCAAAGGGCATCCAACAGGGGTGCGGTGGCGGCGCCAACGACGTGTCGGCCGGTATCGACCGCTCCCAGCGGGCAGGATGACGGGATGGCCGAGCCGCACGATCTGACCGCGCTGGAGCAGGCCGCCGCGATGACCCGCGGCGAGCTGTCCAGCGTCGAGGTGGTCGAGCATTCTCTGCGCCGGGTGGCGGCGCTCGGCGACACAGTGGGCGCGTTCGTCACCGTCACACCGGACCTCGCCCGGCAGGCGGCGCGCGCCGCCGACGCGGTGCCGAACGAGGCGCGCGGCCCCCTGCACGGGGTGCCGACCGCGATCAAGGACCTGACGCTCACCGCCGGGGTCCGCACCACCTTCGGTTCGGCCGCCTTCTTCGACTTCGTCCCGCCGGTCGACGCCGACGTGGTCCGGTTCATCAAGGCCGCCGGTCTGGTCAGCCTGGGCAAGACGACCACCTCGGAGCTGGGCTGTTCGCTCTACTCGGAGGGTCGGGTCGCGCCGCCGGCCCGCAACCCGTGGCAGTTGGCGTACACGGCCGGCGGGTCCAGCGGCGGCGCGGCGGCGGCGGTGGCGGCCGGGCTGGTCCCGGTCGCCCAGGGGTCCGACGGCGGTGGGTCGCTGCGCATCCCGGCGTCGCTCTGCGGCCTGGTCGGCTACAAGCCCAGCCGGGGCCTGGTCTCCGGCGGGCCGATCGGCTCGGGCGCGTTCGGCCTGCCCACCAGCGGCCCGCTCGGACGGACGGTCACCGACGTCGCCGCGCTGCTCGACGTCATGGCCGTCCCGGTCCCCGGTGAGCCCTACCTGCCGCCGCCCGCGCCGCCCGGCGGCTATCTGGCAGTCGCGCGCCGGGCCGAGCCCGGCCGGCTACGGATCGGCCGGTTCACCACGCCGATGCTCGCCGACGAACCGGTGCACCCCGACTGCGTGGCCGCCGTGGACCGGGCCGCCGCGCTGCTCACGGCTGCCGGTCACGAGGTGGTCGAGGTGCCGCCGCCGCTCGGGCCGGCGGCGTGGCCGCTGTTCGAGATCCTCTGGTACGTGCTGGCGCTCTCCCCGGTGCCGCCGCAGCGGGAGGCGGAGCTGCTGCCGTTGACCCGGCTGCTCAGGGCCCGGGGCGCCGAACTCTCCGCCGGCACCCTGGCCGCCACCCTCGGGGAGTTGCAGGCGCAGGTCCGCCTCGGCACCCGCCGCACCGCCGGCTGCGACCTGCTCCTCTGTCCCACCCTGGCCGCCCCGCAGGCGCCCGTCGGCTGGTTCACCGCCGACGCGGACCCGGCCGCCGACTTCGACCGGCAACGTCGGTTCTCGCCCTACTGCGCCATCTTCAACGTCACCGGTGATCCCTCCGTCTCCCTGCCGCTGGGCACCACGACCGACGGGCTGCCCGTCGGGGTGCTGCTCACCGGCCGGTACGGCGACGACGCGCGGCTTATCGCTACCGCTGCGCAACTGGAGAACTCCAGTGACGGATGGGATCGGCACCCCGCAATCTGGCGGGCCGTCGACTCCGCTAACGTGAATGGCGACGGAGTCGGGCGGTCGGCAGCGTGATCGTCCATCCGACCCGGTTGTTCACTGTCGTCCTTCTTCCGCCTGGGGGCGTTGGGATTGTCTGTTACCGAGACGTTGCTGGTCTTCGTCGGCATCCCGTTGGCCGCGGTGCTGGTCATCGCCGGCCTGTCGTACGCCGGTAGCCGCGGGGGTGCCACCGGCGGTGGCGGTGGCGCCAAGCGCTACCGTCCGGGCCGGCCCTTCGACTTCACTCCGGTCTGGTTCCTGGGCCGTCCGGAGCAGCTGGCCGACTCGGCCGGCACCGCGCTGACGGCGGGGGCGCAGGCGCCCGCGCTGACCAGCCACAAGCTTGAGCAGGCCAGCGTCGAGGCGCCGGCCGGTGGAACCGGAGGCGCAAGTGACCGTTGGTGAGAAGCAGACCGGGTCGGAGAATCCGCCCGAGGTGCTCGACGGGCCGTTCTCGACCCGCCAGCTGCTGCGCATCGACGAGGCCCTGCGCCTGGCCGACCAGGGCACCGGCCTGGTCTTCTCGGTCTTCGTCGGCGGTCTCGACGAGCCGATCCGGGAGCACGCCCAGCGGCTGCACCGTCAGCTCGCCGAGCCCGACAAGTCGGTGCTGATCGCCGTGTCGCCCAACCAGCGGCAGCTGGAGATCATCACCGGGCGGTACGCCCGCAAGCGCATCCCCGACACGTACGCCAAGCTGGCCGCGCTCTCGATGGTCGGCGCGTTCAGCGGCGGTGACCTGGCCGGCGGCATCATCAACGGCCTCGACCAGCTCGCCAGCCACGCCGGCAAGGGCTGACCCAGTCGTACGACGAACCCCGGCCCGCTGATCGCGGACCGGGGTTCGTGGCGTGCTGGTCGACCGCCGCGCGTCGTCAGCGCTGGCCACTCCGGGACCGGAGTCGGGTGAGCGCGAGGGCGAGCGGGACGGTCACCACCGCGCTGACGGCGACCCAGCTGACCAGCGCGACCCAGATCGGGCTGTCGTTGAGCACAGCCAGCAGGATGCACACCGGCAGCAGCGCCAACACCGCCGCGACCACCGGTCGTCGTGACGTTCTCATCTGCGTGTCCTCCTTCGTCACTGTGTCGACCACTACCCGTGACCTCGCTTCGTCAGTCCTCGTCGGCCTCGTCGGTCAGGTACTTGGTGACGACGCCACCGACGCAGCCGCCCACCGCACCGAGGGCCCCGCCGGCCAGCGCGCCGGCGACCCCGCCGGCCGCCCCACCGATCGCCCCGGTGATGAGACCGCCGGCCGCACCGATCGCGCAGGACTCGCCGTAGTCGACTTCCAGGCCGGTGGGGTCGAGGTAGTTCACCGGGTTCGCGGCGGCGTAGGCGTACCGGTTGCCGGTGGCCGGGTCTCCGATGAAGGCGAGGCTGTCCTGCTGGGTGAAGCGACCCGTCGCCGGGTCGTACCAGCGACGGCCGAACTTGGTGAGGTCGTCGCTGCGCAGGCCAGCGGCGAATCCGAGAGCGTTCTCCTCGGTCTCGTCGCCGTTGTCGACGGTCTTGACCACCTTGCCGTACGGGTCGTAGGTGTAGGAGGCCGCCAGTGAACCGTCGTACTTGACGAGGGCCACCACCGATCCGAGTCCGTCGAGGACGTAGAAGTAGTGGTGGAAGACCCCGTTCGTCTTCGCCCGGAAGCCCAGCGGAGTGCCGAGCTGGTCCCGCTCGACGTAGTGCCTGCTGTACGAGCTGGGCACCGTGTAGCTCTGCAGCGTCGGCTGGCCGTTCTGATCGTCCAGCCCGTAGAGGTACCGGTGCTCGAACGACGGGGTGGTCTTCCAACCGAGCTCGATCTGGTCGGGTCCGCTGAACTCCCAGGTCACCGACGCGTTCGTCGAATCCTTGCCGCTGGTGAGCTGTCCTGCGGCGTTGTAGACGAAGGAGCGGGCGGCCGACCCGTTCTTCTGGTTGCCGACCGCGTCGTAGCTGTAGCCGGAACTGGTGATCTGGTTGCCGGCGTTGTACGTCAGCGTCTGCGTGGTGGTGCCGTCCACCTTGACCGAGGTGCGGTTGCCGTTGCTGTCGTAGGCGTAGTCGTAGGTCCTGCCGTCGATGCTGGTGGCCTTGGTGAGCCGGTTGCCCTGGTCGTAGGTGTAGAGGCTGACCGCGCCGCCGCGGTGGTGGTCGGTCTGCCACTGCCGCAGGCCGGAGTCGTCGGTCTTGGCGGTCGAGCAGGCGGCGGTGCCGACTCGCTTGGCGTAGCAGTAGGAGACGTCGAAGACGGTGCTGGCCGTGCCGGACTGCCAGCGCTTGCTGGTGGTACGGGTGATCCGTCCGGACTGGTCGTACCCGGTGACCGTCTCGGCCACTGTCACCGAGGAGACGGCAAGTTTGGTCGAGGTCCGCCGCCCGTCGTCGTCGTAGCCGAAGGTGTAGGTGCCGTTGGCGGCGACCAGCTTGGTGAGCAGGTTGCGGGCGTTGTACGTGTAGAGCGAGCTGCCCCGCTGGTCGCGCAACTCGACGAGGTTGCCGACCGGGTCGTAGACGTACTGGTGGGTGGCCTGACGGCCGACCAGCCGGTTGAGCCGATCGTGCGCGAAGTTCTGGTATCCGTTGCCGTCCTCTCGGGCGTAGACGTTGCCGGCGGCGTCGTAGGTGTACGAGACGTCGGGCGTCGCGTCCGAGTAACTGATCTTCGTGACCCGGTCGTTCGTGTCGTAGTCGAGGTGAGTGGTGCGCCCGGCGCCGTCGACGGCCTCGTGCACCCGGCCGAACTCGTCGTAGTTGATCGTGCGGACGCCCAGCGAGGTGCCACTCGGGGGGGTCACGGAGATCAGCTGCTTGTTGGAGTCGTACTGGTAGGTGGTCTTGTTCGTGCCGTTGCCCGGATCGGTCGAGGACTTCACAGTGCCGTCGCTGTTGTACTCGATCTTCGCCTCGGCGGCCTGGGCGTCCTTCGAGGACAACCGGTTGCCCGCCCCGTTGTACGTGTAGGCGCTGCTGTTGCCCTGCGCGTCCGAGCTGGACGACGGTTGGAAGTTGGCCGTCGGATTGGTGGGTGTGGCGGAGTTCGCGTACGAGTAGGCGATGTCCGCGCCGGTCGGCGCGGCAGAGCCGGTCAGAGACTGCCCGCCGTTGGCCGCGTACCCGTTACTGGTGACGCCACCCGTGCCGTTGGTGGAGGTCAGCACGTCGTTGTACGGCGTGTAGGAGTTCTCCCGCGTCTTGCCCTCCGGGTCGACGGCCTTGGTCACCCGCTTGTCGGAGTTGATCGTGTAGGTGGTGCGCGGCACGGAGGTGACCGGCTGCGACTGGTTGGTGTTGGCGTCGGCGATCAGCGTCTGCGTGGCGGACGGATACGCCCAGCGGGTGACGGCGGTCGCTCCCGGCGCGTCCTCCTCGTCGATGACCCGCTGGATCGAGGTGACCCGGTGCGCGGAGTCATAGGTGAGGGTGGCGACGGAACCCACGTCCGAACCCCTGATCCCGCTGGAGATCTTCGTGATCCGGTGTGACGAGTCGTAGACGAAGCGGACGTCGTCCTCGGTCAGTGAGCAGATCTCGGTGAGATCGCCGTTGGCGTTGTACGCGTACTCGATGCGCCGGTACAGGCCGCCGTCGCCGTGCTGCTCGATCTTCGAGATGTAGCCGTGGCTGCCGTAGAGCACAGTCGCCGTGCGCACGGCCTGGGTGCCCCGGTCGGAGACGACAGTGGTCAGTCGACCGTTGCCGTCGTAGGCGTAGTCGGTGACGTTGTCGTTGCGGTCCAGGCTGCGGTCCAGCAGCCCGGTGGAGGTGAAGTAGAGCCGCCGCCCGCTCTCGTGCTCGGTCAGCTTCCAGCCCGAGCCGTCGGTGGCGAGGGTCGCCTTGAACTCGTTCGGCGTGGTGTAGCCGGACCCGTTGGGCGTGAACCGTCCGACCACCCCGTCCGAGGCGACGTAGGTGACGGAGTTGTCGTCGGCCTTGATCAGCTTCACGTCCACGCCGGTGCGGGTCCGCCAGCCGTGACCGAGCGATCCGGTCGACAGCCCGCTGCCGGTGAGCAGGCTGTTGTAGGCGGAGCCGAGAACGAGGTCACGGTTGATGCCGGGCAGTACCAGGTCGGTGCTGCGGATGAGCAGGTTGCCCGAGCCGGTGTTGACCTCAGCGGTCACCCGGTCGGTCAACGCGAAGCTGGTGAACGAGCCGTTGCGGACCGGGCCGGTGCCGACCGGCACCGAGATCGGGCCGGCGAGCATGCTGACCGGTGCGCTCGACGGGCCCAGCGCGATTGCGGCGGACGAGCCGGGTGAGCCCGGTTGTGCCGGCGCCG
This sequence comes from Micromonospora sp. NPDC005324, assembly GCF_040607155.1. NCBI lineage: Bacteria > Bacillati > Actinomycetota > Actinomycetes > Micromonosporales > Micromonosporaceae > Micromonospora > Micromonospora sp. NPDC005324. The sequence goes on from NZ_JBEXGE010000024.1 coordinate 93,613, forward strand.
CGCTGCGTCCGGCGGCGGACTCCGGGCGACTGAGTGCGGCGCTGGCGGGCGCCGTCGGTACCGTGAGGACCGATGCGGTGACGATCAGTAGTGTCCAGAACGCGCGATGGCGTAAGGCCACGGTTTTCCTCCCCGTGCGTTGGTGACGACAACGCACAAGATCGTCACACATCGATTACTTGATGCGCGGCAACCGTTCGGATCTTTTGTCGGGAAGCCGGAAAGTTTCGTCGATGCGTATCAATGCGGATGACCGCGTGTTATTGGCCGGTCACAGAAGCGACCAAAGCCGGATCTTCGGACGGGACCGAGAAACGACCCGGGGCCGGCGCGGGCTCACACCCACGCCGGCCCCGGGCCGGACAACGCTGCTCAGGCGCCCTGGGCGTCCTTCGCGCGGGCCTTCAACGCCCGCACCACACCGTCGCGGCCCTCGGCCACCAGCCGACGCAGCGGGGCGGGGTGCCCGTCACCGGCCAGCCACGCGTCGGTTGCCGCCACCGTGTCGTCCTCCACCAGGTAGGTCGGGTACGCCAGCTGGGCGAACTCCTGCGCCGGCTCGCTGTCCCGGGTGGCCCACACCTGCCCGACCGCCGCGAAGTACCGCTCCCGGTACGGGGCGACCAGATCCACCTGCGCCGGGTGGGCGAAGCCCTGCAACAGCGCCCGGTGCCGCCAGTTGGGCAGCGCGTCCGGGCCGGTGAGCAGGGCCCACACGGCGGCCTTGTTCTCGGCCGTCGGCATCAACGCGTGCGCGTACGCGGCCTCCCGCTCGCCGCTGGCCGTGCGGTCGCTGCTCAGCTCCGCCTCGATCTCGGCGGCGCCGGCGGCACCGTTGGCCACCAGCGCGGCGAGGACCGACCAGCGCAGCTCGGTGTCGACGGTCAGCCCGGCCGGCATGCCGGTGCCGTCCAACCAACCGCGCAGCGTCGCCAGGTCTTCCTCGGAGCGGACCGCCGAGGTGAACGCCCGGGCCCAGGCCAACTGAAACCCGCTGCCAGGCTCGGCGGCCGCGAGTGCGTCGCGGGCGGTACGGGCCAGGTCGGCCCAGCCGGTCGGCGCCCAGGCCGGGTCGGCGTACAGGGTGAGCGCTGTGGTCGCCTGCCGCAGGGTGGCGGTGACCAGGTTGATGTCGGTCTCCGCGGGCAGCCCGCTCAGCGTCAGCGCCACGTAGTCGCGGGCGGACAGCTCGGCGTCGCGGATCATGTCCCAGGCGGCGGTCCAGCAGAGCGCGCGGGCCAGCGACGAGTCGAAGCCGCCGATGTGCTGCACCACTGTCGCCATCGAACGCTCGTCGAGGCGCAGCTTGGTGTAGCTGAGGTCGTCGTCGTTGAGCAGCAACACGTCGGCCGCCCGGACGCCACGCAGCGGGGCGAGATCGGTGTGCTCGCCGGTCACGTCGACCTCGTACCGCTCCCGACGAACCAGTCGCCCGTTGGTCAGGTCGTACAGGCCCACGCCGATCCGGTGGGTGCGCAGCGTCGGGTACGCCGCTGGCGCCTCCTGCCGCACCAGCACCTGCTCGTACGTGCCGTCGGCCCCGATGGTCACCTCCGGCCGCAGCGTGTTGACCTGCGCGGTCTCCAACCACTGCGCGGCGAACTTGCGCAGCTCCCGCCCGGACGCGGCCTCCAGCTCGGTGAGCAGGTCGTCGAAGGTGGCGTTGCCCCAGGCGTGCTTGCCGAAGTAGGCCCGCAGCCCGGCCACGAACGGCTCCTCACCCACGTACGCGACGAGCTGCTTGAGCACGCTCGCGCCCTTGGCGTAGGTGATGCCGTCGAAGTTGACCTCCACGGCCTCCATGTCCGGCATCTCGGTGTAGACCGGGTGGGTGGAGGAGAGCTGGTCCTGCCGGTAGCCCCAGTTCTTCCGGATGGACAGGAAGGTCGTCCACGCCTCGGTGAACCGGGTCGCGTTGGTGTTGCACCAGTGGCTGGCCCACTCGGCGAACGACTCGTTCAGCCACAGGTCGTTCCACCAGCGCATGGTGACCAGGTCACCGAACCACATGTGGGCCAGTTCGTGCAGGATCGTGTTGGCCCGCTGCTCGTACTCGAAGTCGGTGACCTGCGAGCGGAACAGGTAGTGCGACTCGGCGTGCGTCACGCAGCCGAAGTTCTCCATCGCGCCGGCGTTGAAGTCGGGCACCCAGAGCTGGTCGTACTTCGGCAGCGGGTAGCGCACCCCGAACTTCTCGTGGAAGAAGTCGAAGCCCTGCTTGGTGACCAGGAACAGGTCGTCGGAGTCGAGGTACTGTGCCATCGACGCCCGGCAGAACACCCCCAGCTCGATGCCGTCGTGCGAGTCGCGCACCTCGTGGTACGGCCCGGCGCACATCGCCGTGATGTAGGTGCTCATCCGGGGCGACTCGGTGAAGTGCAGCGTCTTGAGCGCCTCACCCGCCGGCTCCTCCCGCTGCACCGGCATGTTGGAGACCGCCCGCCAGTGCGCCGGCACTGTGACGTGCCAGGTGTAGACGCTCTTCAGGTCGGGCTGGTCGAAGCAGGCGAACACCCGCTGCGCGTCGGCCGTCTCGAACTGGCTGTAGAGGTACGTCTCGCCGTCCACCGGGTCGACAGTGCGGTGCAGACCCTGACCGCTGTTCGAGTAACCGAAGTCGGCCTCGACCACCAGGACGTTGTCGCTGTCCAACCCGGACAGGGTCAGGCCCTTCTCGGCGGACCAGTCGGAGAGGTCGACGGGCGTGCCGTTGAGCGTGGCGGACCGCACCGAATCGGCGGCCAGCTCGATGAAGGTGCTCGCGCCCGGTTCGGAGCAGCGGAACCGGACCTCGGTCGTCGAGGAGAACGTGCGGCCGTCGGCCGCCAGCACGGCGCTGGACAGGTCCAGACTGATCTCATACCCCGTCACGTTGAGCAGGCGGGCCCGCTCGGTCGCCTCGACCTGCGTCAGGTTGCGCACTCCCGGCACTGTTCGTCTCCATCCCACATGTCGCCGTACGCCCGGCGGCGCCCGTTCGCCTACCGCTCGTGACGGCTGGCCCGATTCGAGTCTTCCATGTACGGGCAGCCCGCGGTGGCCGAGGTCACGCTCTCATTCGGGTGCCGGTCGATGCGCTGCGGGGTGAAGATTCTCCTCAGACGCCGACCTGTCGGCGTCACCCGTCGCGAAGGGATCTCACCGTGACCGAACGTGTCACCGCCGACATGTGGTTCGACCCGGCCTGCCCGTGGGCCTGGATCACCTCTCGCTGGCTGCTCGAGGTCGAGCAGATCCGGGATGTGGACATCCGCTTCCACGTGATGAGCCTGGCCGTGCTCAACGACGGCCGGGACGAGCTGCCCGAGGAATACAAGGAGTTCCTGAAGACCGCCTGGGGCCCGGTGCGGATCTGTATCGCCGCCGAGCAGCTCCACGGCAACGACGTGCTGCGCCCGCTCTACACCGCGCTCGGCACCCGGATCCACCTGCAGAAGCAGGAGCGGGGTCCGGAGCTGTACGTGGCCGCGCTCACCGAGGCCGGCCTCGACCCGGCGCTGGCCGCGGCCGCCGACAGCACCGACTACGACGAGGCGCTGCGGGCCAGCCACGAGGCGGGCATGCGCCCGGTCGGGCAGGACGTGGGCACTCCGGTCGTGCACGCGCCCGGCCCGGACGGCGCCCCGGTCGCGTTCTTCGGCCCGGTGATCACTCCGGCTCCGAAGGGGGAGGCCGCCGGCCGACTCTGGGACGGCGTGCTGCTGGTCGCCGGCACCCCGGGCTTCTACGAGCTCAAGCGCACCCGCGAGCAGAGCCCGATCTTCGACTGAGCGACGACCACCGCGCCCCCGTCCGTGCTTCGTCAGTCGCGCGGACGGGGCGTGTCGCGTCCGACGCGCAGTGCGGGCTCCGGGTTGTCGCACGGTCGTGGCGTCACCGGGAGGCGGGCGGCGTCGTTTCCCTCGGTGTCCGCCGCAGCGACCCGCAGGGCCGCACGCCGCAGTTCGTGGAGGCAAATCCCGATGGCCAAGCACCGTGCGTCCGGTGACGATCAGTTGACCCGGCAGGGGGTGATCGAGACTCCCGGCGCGGACTACTGGTCCGTTGACGACTCCCGTTGGCCGACGGTCCGCCCGGACCTGCCCGCCCACCTGGTGGATCTGCTCGCGCCGCCCATCGTGGTGGGCGTGGCGCGGGTCCCGGTGACCTCCCGGCTCACCGCGCCCGCGTCGATCGACCCACTGGCGTCGCCCGTCGACGCCGTGCCGGTCGACGCGCCGGCGCTGGTGCCGTCGGGGGCGGCACCGGCCGAACCGGCGCCCCCGCCGCCGGCTCCGGCTCCTCCGCGCCCGGTGCCGACGCCGCCGCTGAGCCCGCGGCCCGTTCCCACGCCTCCTCCCGACCGTCCCGTGCCGGGGCCGCCCGCGTCGCCCCGCCGCGCCCTGAACACCGGACCGATCGGGTCCGGTCGGCGTGGCAACGGTGGGCCGGCGAGCGCGGGCAAGCACCGCCGGGGCACCTCCGACCGCGCCGGCTGACCACCTGGGCCCCACAGGGCGCTTTCATCTGGTGGACGCCCCGCGGGTCCCCGTCGGCGGCGACACCGTCGCCGGTAGCGTCAGTGGGCATGACGGTCGTGCATCCGATCACCCGGGCCTGGGTCACCACTGGCGGCACCGGCGCGCAGAACTACGACGAGTTCGCCGACGACGCGGAGATCACCGCGATCATCGAGTCGAACCCGCACAGTGCTCTCGGCATCGAGATGCCGCACCGCGCCCCGCAGAGCGTGGGCACGTCGTTCCTCGACGCGCTGCCGGACGCGGTGGCCCGCCTCGGCGAGGCCAAGGCCGACGGCAGTTACACCCCCGCCGAGCAGGTGGTGGTGCTCTACCGGATCAGCGCGCCTGGCGACGAGCCGGCGTACGGGCTGTTCGCGATGGTGGACACCGACCAGATCTCCACCCGGGCAGACGAGCCGGGCCTGGTCATCCGCAACGAGGACGTCTTCATCGCCAAGGTGCGCGAGCGGGTCGCGCTGGCCGACGCGCTGGGCCACCTGCTCTCACCCGTACTCCTGCTCCAGACCGGGCGTGGTGACGAGTTGCACGCCGCGCTCGCGGCGGCGACCGACACTGCCGGCGCGCCCGCCGCGACGGACACCGACCAGGCGGGGCGCACGCACGCCATCTGGCTGCTCGGCCCCGGCCCGGAGCAGGCCACGCTGACAGCTCTCGCCGGCGGCGGGGACCTGGTCGTCGCGGACGGCAACCACCGCAGCCTGGCCGCGCAGACCGGCGGGCTGCCGCGCTTCCTGGCCGTGGTCACCACCCCCGCGTCGGTCGCCATCCAGCCGTACAACCGGCTGGTCAGTGAGCTGACCACCACCCCGGCCGAGCTGCTCGACCGGCTGCGGGCCGCGGGCGCCGCTGTCGAGCCGATCGACGGCCCGGTCGAGGTCCCGGCGGCCGGTGGCACCGTGCACCTCCGCCTCGACGGCCAGGGGTACGCGGTGCGCCTGCCCGCCACCGCCGGCGCCCGCCTGGAAAACCTGGACCACGCCCTGGTCGAGCGGCTGGTGCTGCGCGACGCGCTCGGTCTGGACCCGGGTGACAAGCGGATCACCTACGTCGGCGGTGACTACCCGGCGAGCTGGCTCACCGGTGAGGTCGACACCGGGCGGGCCGAACTGGCCATCCTGATCGCACCGGTGACCGTGGCGGATTTCGTCGCGGTCAATCTGGCCAGGGAGAAGATGCCCCGCAAGAGCACCTGGTTCACCCCGAAGGCGCGCGGCGGTCTGGTCGTCGCCGAGCTGCCGCGTTGAGCGCCGTCCCCACGACCGTGTGACGAACTCGGCTCGGGGTCGCCGCCGCTGTGACGTCCCCGAGCGTGGCCTGACAGACTGCCCGGTATGCGCGTCTACCTGGGATCCGATCACGCCGGTTTCGAGTTGAAGGTGCACCTGGCCAACCACCTGGCCATGCAGGGCTACGACGTGGTCGACGTCGGCCCGCACAGCTACGACCCGGACGACGACTACCCCACGTTCTGCCTGCACACGGGCGACCGGGTGGTGGCCGACGAGACGGGCCTCGCAGTGGTCATCGGTGGCTCCGGCAACGGTGAGCAGATCGCCGCGAACAAGGTCGCCGGCGTCCGCGCCGCGCTGGCCTGGAGCGTCGAGACCGCTCAGCTGGCCCGCCAGCACAACGACGCGAACGTGGTCGCCATCGGTGCCCGCCAGCACACGCTGGACGAGGCGACCGGCATCGTCGAGGCGTTCCTGAACACGCCGTTCTCCGGCAACGAGCGGCACGCTCGTCGGATCACCCAGGTGGCCGAGTACGAGCGGACCCGCAAGCTGCCCGACCTGCCCTGATCGTGCGGCGCTCAGCGCGGCGAGCGGGGCAGCTCCTCGCGGGGCACCCAGTTCCGCCGGACGATGACCACCCGGGCTTCCGCCTCGGCCAGGTCGTCGTCGGTGGGGCGGGCCGCGTCCCGGGCCCGTAGCGCGGCGCTCAGCCCCACCTGGGACGAGCCGGAACCGACCAACCCGCGCAGCCCTCGCTCGCCGTCGCGCTCGTCGCCGCCCGTGCTCCTGCGTCGCGGCGGCGGGTCGTCACCGTCGTGCACGCCCGGCGTGCTGGCCGTCGGGCCGTCGGCACCCGGTCTGGCCGTCTCGGTGTCGGCGTGGTGGCGCAGCCGTCGCCGTCGTCGGTCGCTGTCACCCATGAGCCGACCGTACCCTGGCCGGGTCTGATCCGGCACCGTCGCGGGGCCTCGCGCCCCGGCCGGGGTCGGCGACCGATTTGCCGGCTGGCTACCCTCGAATCCAGGCGGTGCTGTTGCCGTCGGTCAGGGGGAGGACGAGATGGCAGACCAGACGCAGCCGTGGGCGGAGCGGACCGTGGAGGTGCCACCGCAGGCCGGCGTCGGGGTGCCGCCGCAGCGTGACGGGTTCCGCCGGGGTGTCGCTCCGGTGGGTGAGCCACGCACGCCGCGGACGGAGCCGTTCCCGGTGGTCGGGCAGGAGCCGACCGGCACCGGTTGGCCCGGTGAAGCGGCGCCCCGCCGCTCGCTGAGTGCGCGGATGGCCCAGCTGCGGCGCGGCGGTGAGTGGAGCGCGGCGGCCGGCCTCTTCGCGTTCGTGTGTTGGGGGATCTGGGCGCTGTCCGGCCAGGGTGATCTGAGTGGCCCGCTGCTGGTGCTGGTGCTCAGCCTGCTGGTGGCGGTCGGCCTGTTCGCCCTGTTCCGGCTGGTCGGCCGGGTGGTGCTGGAGCGGCAGTTGGGCCGGGTCCGGCGCAGCGCCCGAGGTGCGCACCTGGCGACGGCGGTGTTCCTCGCCGGCCTCGGCGTGGCGTGGCTCCAGCAGACCGAGTGGGTCGTCTCGGCCTGGAACTGGATCTCCTCGAACTGATCGGGTGTGCACGGGCGGGCCGGTCCAGGACCGCCCACCCGTGCACCCGGTCGTCTCCCCACCAGGCAAGGTCGCCGCTTACCCGGCCGGCCGCGGTTCATCCGCGGCCGGCCGCTTCGGCTGGTACCCGTTCGGGGGGACCTGCTCTGCCCAGCGGCGCGTTCGCGTCAGTGCTTGGGCTTGTGCGCCCGGACCAGGATGCGCTGGGCGTGGGCCACGAACGGACCGTGCCGACGGATGTGGTCGTGCAGGTCGGCGAGGCGGGCCCGGTAGCGGTCCACGGTGAAGTCCGGCACCGTCCAGATGACCTTGCGGAGGAAGTGCACCACCGCTGCCACGTCGTTGAAGGTGGTCGGCAGCACTTCGTGCCGCAGCTCGTCGATGACCAGGCCGGCGGCCCGCGCTTCGGCGGCGGCACGGGCCGGGCTGCGTTCGTCGCTGACCTCGCGGGGACCGGTGAGGAACTGGGCCAGCTCCCGGTTCGAGCCGGGGCCGATCTGCTGAGCCAGGTACCGTCCACCGGGAGTGAGCACCCGCGCGATCTCGTCCCAGAGCACGACGTTGGGATGCCGGCTCACCACCAGGTCGAACGTCTCGTCGGGGAACGGGAACGGGGCGTCCTCGGCAACGTCGACCACCCGCACGCCGCGCGGTTCGAGCGCGCGCCGGGCCAGCCGGAGGTTGGGCGGCCAGTGTTCGGTGGCCACGATCACCGGCGGAAATGCCGGCACCTCGGAGAGCACCTCGCCGCCGCCGGTCTGGATGTCCAGTGCGGCGTGGGCCACCCTCATCTGGGCTGCCATGAGTTTCAGATATCCCCAGGACGGTCGCTGTTCTGTGGCGCGACCCTCGAACCAGGAAAAGCCCCAACCGTCCACGGATGCGTCAGAGCCTTCGTGGAGCAGATCCTCGAAGGTTGCCGTGTCCTGCATTCCGCCAGGCTGACAGGCCGCAGTGATGAAGGCAAGCAGATGTGCCCCGTGTCGGCGCAGGGTGCATGCAATGACTCCTGTCAGTGATCTGACACCGATTCCGAACGATCTTTCGGTGAGAATTTGTCACGTGGCGGATCTTCTTCGTTTCGAAACCGATCAGGGCGTCCTCCTCGTCGAGGAACACGCTGGCACCGATCTGGAACGGGTCGGTCTGCTCGACCGGATCCGCCCCGCCCGACAGACGCTGGAAATGGCGTTGGCCCACATCAGGCCCGCGCTCGACGCGGCGCTGGGCGTGATCCGTGGGGTGGCGGTGCGCCCCGATCAGGTGGAGGTCGAGATCGGCGTCACCCTCACCGCGGAGGCCGGCGCCGTCGTCGCCCGCACCAGCGCGCAGGGGCACCTCAAGGTCAAGCTGATCTGGACCTCACCCGTCCCCGTCCTGCCGTCGCCGGGTGAGGACGGGGCCAGCGTGCCGGAGAACGTCGCGCATGACTGACCGCAGCACCGGTCGCCGGCCGCCGCCCGTCCTGGTCGAGTGGTCGGCGGAGCACAGATGACCGGCACCCGGTCGCTCGCCGGCCGGGTGCGGATACTCGGTGGCCGATCCTCCTCGGTCGTCGGCGCGGGCATCCAGCTGACGAGTGACCTGGTGCTGACCTGCTGGCACGTCGTCGACGACGGCACCGGGGCGGACCAGCCCGGATTGCTCGTCGACACACCGAGCCACCCCGGCACCCTGGTCGCCGCCGAGGTGACCTGGTCCCGGGGTGTCGGCCCGGCGGGCGACGGCGACCTGGCGGTCCTGCGCTGCGCCACACCGCTGCCGTCCGCGCCCGCCATCCTGGCCGATCGCGGCGACGATGAGTTCGACGTGCGGATCGTGGGCTTTCCGGCCAACACCCCGGCGTCCGTCCTGGTGCTGGCGCGGGCCGTCGGTCCGGTCGACGCAAGTACCGGATGGCGTCAACTCGACCGAGTCTCCTCTGCCACGGCGGGAATCGACCGGGGGTTCAGTGGTTCCGGGGTGTACGCCTCGGATGGCGCGGTGGTGGGCATGGTGCTGGCCCGCGCGAGCGTCGGCCAGCAACTGGTCGGCTGGATGTTGCCGGTCGGGCAGTGGCCCGCCCTGCTGCCGCCCGGTCTGTTGCCGCCCACAGTGCTGCCGTCCGGTCCGCTGCCGGCCGTTGCCCGGGCGGCGCCCAGGCCGGAGCCCGCGCCGCCCTCATTCGCACAGAAGATGGCGCTGGCCCGACTGCTGGAGGAAATCCCGGTACTCCGGCACCCCGACAGCCGTCAATTGGTCATTCAGTCGCTGCCACCGCACATCAGTCGGATGGTGAACCCATTCGGACCACTGGGTCTCGACATGTTCGGCCTGATTCGGACGGGCCTAGAATACGAGGATGGGATCGCGGCTCTCTATCGCGTCCTGCTGTTGACGGAAGGGTCGGCGAGTAAGCCACTGCGGGCCTTCCGTGACCTTGCCGAGAGCCTCGGTCTGCTGACGGGTACGGAGGACAATCGGTGACGACGCCCCGGATGCCGAGCGCCCAGGTGCAAGCCATCTGCGACGCACTGCTCTCGATGAGTTCGATCAATGACGGGAACACCCGTTCGCTCTACCTCGACGAGGTGGAGGGTGAGCTGCGCAAGCGTCTGTCGGTGCCCCGGCACTCCGAGGCCCCGTACGACGTCTACCGCATCGTGCGCGCCTGCGCGCAGGAGCCCCGGGCCCTGTCGATGCTGTTGCAGGTCATCGCCAACTTCCACCCCGGTGCCAGCGCGGTCACCTCCGCCCAGCAGATCTACCTCTCCTGGCTCCTCGCGCAGTTGCTCACGGACGTCCCGCCCGAGGTGGTGACCGGGGCCGTCGCGGCGGTCGCGGATCGTCCGTTGTCACCGGAGGACCTGCCCGGCCTGGTGGACGCCGTCGGCTGGGAGCCGGTGGGTGACTGGCAGGTCCCGGCCGCCGTGGCGTTGGCGGGCCTGGTCCTCGCCGGCCTCGACTCGGACGGGAAGCCGTTGGAGCAGTGGTTGCGGGATGCGGCGGCGGGCCTGCGGCTCACCAACGCCGACCTCGACGACATGCGCGTGGCTGCGAAGGCGCACTGGACGTCGCTACGATCCCCGCACCAGGCGGCACCGGCCGAGGCCGGTGGAGAGGAACCTGAATCCGACATGCGCAGGACGATCATCATCGAGGAGACGACGCCCCAGCGATCCCGAACCCTCATTCGGGGCGGCGTCCCACCGCGCAACCTGTACTTCACCGGCCGGGAGAAGCAGCTCGTCGCGCTCGACGAGCTGCTCTCGTCACAGCACCGGGCCTCGGTGCTGCCGGAAGCGGCGCTGCGCGGTGTCGGTGGGGTCGGCAAGACCCAGCTCGCGGTCGAGTTCGCCTACCGGTACGCGGACCGTTACCAGCTGATCTGGTGGATGGCCGCCGAGGATCTCAGTGCGCTGCGTACGTCGATCGCGGCCCTCGGCGAGCGGCTCGGCCTGGCGGCGAGCGCCAGCCTGGAGCAGACCGTGCGGACGGTCCTCGACTCCCTGTCGACGAGTTCGCTCAGTTGGCTGCTGGTCTACGACAACGCCGACGATCCGCACGAGTTGGCTCCGCTCATGCCCTCGTCGAATCTCGTCGGGGAACGCGGCCACGTCCTCGTCACGTCGCGGAACATGGCCTGGTCGGCGAGCGCGCTGACCCTGGACGTCGACGTGTTCACCCGGGCCGAGAGCGTGGAACTGCTGCTCAAGCGGCGTCCCGCGACCAGCGCTGACGACGCCCGCCGGCTCGCCGCGGAACTCGGCGACCTGCCGCTCGCCCTGGAACAGGCCGCCAGTTGGCTGCTCACCATGCTGTCGTCGGTCGACGAATACCTCGTCGACCTCAAGGAACACGCCAGAGAGCTGCTGGGTGAGGGTCAGCCCCGGCAGTACCGGGGCACCGTGTTGACTGTGGTGTCGATGGCGCTGGCCGCGGTACGCGAGCAGAATCCCGCCGCCGCGCAGCTGATCCAGCTACTCGCCTTCCTCAGCCCCGACCCGATCCCGATGCGCCTGCTCTGGGAGGGGCGCCGCGCCGGGTTGGACGAACCGCTGCGCACCAGCCTCCAGGAGCGCAACGACATAGCCCGGGCCATCCGGCAACTGGCGTCGCTCGGGCTCGCGAAGGCGGACAATGCCGGCCGGCACGTACAGGTGCACCGGCTGGTGCAGGCGGTCATCCGGGAGGGGCTGGCCGAGCAGGGCGACGACAGCCCGCTGACGAACGCCCGCCGGCTGCTGGCCGCCGCAAACCCGGGCTTCCCCGACGACCGGAGCACCTGGCCCCGCCACGCCGACATCGCGCCCCACGTCCGCGTCGCCGGCCTGATCCACGGTGACCTCGACGCCCGCCGGACGGCGATGGACCAGCTGCGCTACATCTACAACCTGGGTGACTTCGAGGGCTGTCGGGACTTCGCGGAGGAGATCCTGGCCGCCTGGGACCAGCCCGGTCCAGACGGCCAGCGCAGCGGCGATCCGCTGACCCTGCTGGCGATGCGACGGTACGCGGACGCCCTGCGGTTGCTCGCCGATCCACGCGCTGCCGAGTTCGGCCTCGAAGCGCTGGAGCGGATGCGGACGAGCCTCGGTGAGGAGCACGAGTACACACTGGGTGCGGCGAACAGCGTCGGCGCGGACCTGCGGCGGATCGGCGACTTCGCGGCCGCAGCCGACCTGGACCGGCGCAACCTCGACGTGCACCGCCGGGTGCTCGGCGACGGGCATCCGAGCACGCTGCGGGTGATGAACTCGATGGCGATCAACCTTCGCCTGATCGGTGACTTCGAAGGGGCGTACGACCTCAACCTCGAAGTGGCGCGGCACGCCGGTGCGGCCGCCGAGGACGGCTCCTACGCGCTGGTGCTGGCCCAGGAGGCCCAGGCGCGCGACCTCTACCTCCTGGGCCGGTACGCCGACGCGCTGGAACTGCTGGACACCTCCCTGCCGGTGCAGCGGTCGCTGCTGGGTGCCGAGCACCTCACCGTGCTGCGCGCCACCTGCATCCACATCGCCTGCCTGCGCAAGACCGGGCGGCTCGACGCCGCCGTGAGCGAGGGCGCGGCCAACTACCGGCTGGTGACCCGCCGCTTCGGCACCGACCATGTGCTGGCCGCGGAGGCGGGCATGACCTGCGCCAACGCCATGCGCGCAGCGGGCGACGCGACTCAGGCGTACGCCCTGGCCGCCCAGGGGCACGCCACCTTCCGAGCCGTCTTCGGGGAGCGGCATCCGGTCACGCTCTGCGCTGCGGTCAACCTCGGGGTGATCCTGCGGGCCCGCAACTTCGACCGTGAGGCGCGGGAGTTGGGTGCGGCCACCTTGCAGGCGATGGGCGAGGCGTTGCCGCCCACCCATCCGTACCTGCTGAGCGCGCGCTCCGCGCAAGCGATCAACCTGGTCCGGTCGCACCGGCTGGAGCAGGCGCAGGTGCTCTCCGCGGCGATCCTCGAGGACTCGCGTCGCCTGCGCGGGCCGGGGCATCCGTACACGCTCTACTGTGCGGTCAACGCGTCGGTCGATCTCATCGAGGTTGGCGAGGAGGCGCGGGGCCGCGAGCTGCTCGACGAGGCCGCCGCCGCGCTGGAGGCGTTGTTCGGGCCGGACCATCCGGAGGTGGACGCCGCGCGGGGTCAGCGGCGCATCGAGTGCGACATCGAAACCGTCGGGCTGACCTGACGCCTCGCCCACCGGCGGCGGCCACGCGCGAGCCGCGGGTTCATCCGGTGGTGATCGTCGGTCGACGGGCGCGCTCGGCCTCCGCCACCTCCCGTCGCCCGGCGGCGTCGGCGGACGCCGGAACCGGCACGGCGGCCAGCTGGCCGATCCGTTCGGCCAGATGATCTGCCCAGAGCCGCCCGGCCGAGGTGAGACTTCCGGCCCGGGCGAGCTCGACGAGGGCACGCTCCAGCTGCGCCCGTACCACCGCGAACCGCGCGGTGGCCTGGGCCGTCAGTTCCGGATGGGCGCGCAGCGCGGCCCACACCTCGGCGACGGCCGTGAACGCGTAAGTGCCGTGCAGCAGTCCGCCGATCGGACGCGGGTCAGGACGCCAGGGCGCGAAATACCGCACCGGGTCGGTTGGTTCGTGCAGCTGGACCAGGCCGAGGACGGCGTTGAGCTTGCTGTGTTGCAGCTCGTGCACCATCGTCACGGCCAGGTCCACCGGGTCGAGGTCGGCGTCGGCGGCCAACGCTCCGAAGGCGTCGGCGTGCGTGACGCTGTGCCCACGCTCGGTGCCGCCGGCCAACGGTACGAACGTGCTGATCCCGGCGGCCACCTCGGCGGCGTGCGTCGGGGCGTACCCGACGAGCAGCTGCCAGGCGTGCCCGACGGACCGTTCCAGCGCCGCGGCCCGCGGCGTGGAGAGCCGGGCGGCGACCGGGAGCCCGAAGCAGTCGCGGTAGGGGTCCAGGTCGTCGACGCGGAGGTCGAGGGTGACCGACTGGTCGGTGAAGCGCCACCAGCGCGTGGGCGTCCATCGGCGTCCGGTCAGGTCGGCCGGCGTCAACGTTGTGCTGCCGCCGCGTCGGCGCAGCACCCCGAGGCCCGGCACCGGCACCAGGCCCGCACGTGGCGTGACCGGCACCGCCGCATCCGACCGACCGCTGAGGGCGGCCGCCGCGAGCGCCGCGAACGGAAGGTAGTCGGGTCGGCCGGTGGTGCCGTTCCGGATCCGATCGATCGCCCAGACGGCCAGCCACGGATGATCGAGCAGCACCTCCGCGGCGGCCGGGTCGAGGCGGTGGGCGTGGCCGAGCAGGTGCGCCGACGCCGCCAGGGCGTCGTCGGTGTCGGCGAGGCTCTTGAGGACGAGCATCGTTCGGTTGCGTTGCGCGCGCCGCAGGGCGCGGATGGCAGTAGGGCCAGCCCGGCCGTCGGCCAGGCGGGTGAACTCCGACCGGGTCAGCTGGAGTCGGCGCCGGGGTCGAGGAAGCTGTTCCAGCCGGCCAGCGTTGTCTGCCGGGGACTCTTCAGTGTCGCGACCAGTTCCTCGATCCATCGGGCCAGTTCCGGATCCTCGTCGCGTAGCAGGTGGCTCAGGCCCTGCGTCAACACGTCGACCACGACGAGGTGATCAGGTGCGGGTTGCTCAGTCATCGATGTCCCGGGTTGGCGCAGGCGTGCTGACATGAAAACACGTCAACGTCTGTGATCACCATCGGCTTACCGTCCGTCACCGGGGGTCGTGCGTCATGGGCCGTACCGCCGCCGGCCGCGGCCGGCGGCGGTACGGCACCTGCCGGTCAGCCGGCGGCCGCCTCGGCGGCGGCGTAGTCGCGGGCCACCCGGACCATCTCCACCAGCCCGCCGGCGTACTCCTGGGATTCGCCGTGCGCCTCGTCGAACGGCGGCTGGAAGCCGACGCCCTCCCACTGGTTGGTCGCCGGGTTCCACCGGTCGTTGCCGACCTCGAAGTCCCAGGCGAAGATGCCCAGCTCGTAGTAGAGCTGGTCGGCCGAGTTGCCGGCGGCGGAGTAGAGCACGTCGGCGACCGGTCCGGTCTGCGACGGCCAGGTGACGGTGCCGCGCTCCTGGGCGATGGCGCCGACGATCCGCCGGGCGCTGTTGAGGAACAGGGTCGACTCGTCGATCGACGGTCGCGGCAGTGTGACCCTGCCGTCGGCCCGGTACGCCCCCGGCGGCCACATGAAGTACCCGCCGTAGGAGTGCACGTTCATCGCGAACTTGATGTTCGGGTGGTCCTGGGCGAGCGCGATCACGTTGCGGCTCTCCGCCTCGGACAGTTGCGCAGTGCCCGCGAAGGTGCCGGACAGGCAGTTGGCGCTGGCGCCCACGTAGCCGTCGAAGAACGACCCGACGGTGTAGTTGCGGTTGATGTCGACGCCCCACGCGGTGCGGTTCCTCGGATCGCGGGCCGCCCCGGTGCAGTGGTTGACGAGATTCTTGCGCTGCATGGTGAAGTCGTTGAACGAGTAGTTCGCGCCGTCCGGGTTGACCATCGGGATGACGAAGATGTCGACCTGCTCCAGCAGCTCACGGGTGGCCGGGTCGGTCCGGGCGTTGGCCAGCATCCGCTCGGCGAACTCCAGCGTGACCAGCGGCGTCGCCCACTCCCGCGCGTGTTCCTGGGAGTACGCGAGCACCCCGACCCGGGAGCCGTCCCGGTGTACGCCGAGGCGCAGCGCCTGCACCGTCCACGGCCGCGCCGGCACCTCGGTGCCCTGGAGGCCGTCGTCGAGTCGGGTGGGGCCGGCGACGGGCATCGGCAGCCCGGCCGAGCCGTCCTCGACGGTGGCCCGGAACCGGTCCGGCTGACGGGCGTTGATCGCCGCCGCGACCTCGTCGGTGGTGCTCACCGTCTTGCCCGCGGTGTCGGTGGCCAGTGACACGGTGAGGACGCGGTCGCGGTAGCCGACGGTCAGTGGCCGGTTCGCCCGGCCCGGGTCGACAGTCCGCACCTGCACGCCGTTCATGTTCTGGTCGCCGAAGCGGATCGACTCGACCACCAGGGCGGCCACCGCCGGGTTGCCCAGGTAGCCGGCGGCGGTGCGTCGGTAGCCCTGGGTCTTGTTCGGCAGGTCGATCACGTCCACCAGGTCCCGATACTGGCGGGCCAGCCGCTTGATCCGCGCCTGGATGTCCGTCGGCGTCAGGTACGCGTCGATGAAGTCCTTCTGGTAGCCGGCCGGAAGCGGCGGCGGGGAGGCGTTCGGCCAGAGCGTCGGGGTGACCGCCCGGCTGACCCCGCCGAGGGTGGAGGTGGCGCTCAGCTGCACCGGTCGGCTCGGCACCGGCTCAGGGAGCGCGTAGTGGTACTGGTACTCGCCCGAGTCCTCGAACCGGTACAGCGGGAACGAGCCGGTTGCCCCGTCCGCCGTCCGCCAACTGACGGTGATCTCCACGTCCGGGTCGTCGGTGGCGGTGGTGGCGACTTGGGCCTGAAGGAAGGTCTGTCCGGTCGCGGTCCACCAGTACGCCTGCTGCACCTGGAGGGTGTCCACGGCAGCGGCGGTGGTGGACCGCTGGCCAGCGGCCGGCGCGCGCAGCCCCGCGGCGGTGCGGGCCTGAGCCGCGCGGACGCTGTCGGCGTAGTGCCGGTTGCCGTCCCCGGCGCGCTGCACGATCTGCACGGCCGTCGCGCCCTGCGCGGTCAGCTCGGCGAGCTGCGTGCCGTTGAGGATGAGGTCGGCGATGATCCGGTTGTCCCGCGCCCGGGGCCGGTTGGCCAGGTCCGCGCCGGTGGCGACGAGCCTGTCCAGTTGGGCCTGGTCGCGGAGCTGGACTCGGACCACTGCGGTTTCGGTGGCGCTCAGAGCGATCGGGGCGGCCGGGCCGGCGGGTGCGGCCGCTCCGGAGGCGGGATGGGACAACACTGCGCTGAACAGGATCACTGTGGTGGCGGCAGCTGTCCACCGTCGTCGGACGATCATGTGCCCTCCTGTGACGGACGTCGATGTGCTTGGTCCTTACACCAGTGCACAGATCGACACCTGTCAAGGTGGGCGGGCGTCCTCCGCGCCTTGGCGGCGTTGATCCCCTGACACGTTCGCGAGTTTTGGAGCAACCCCCGGGGCCGGACCCCGCGTGACTATCTCGAAACGGGGATCGGAGGCCTGAATGAGCGATCGCGACGAGGCGTTCGCCGAGTACTTCGCGGCACGGTCCGGTGCCATGCGTGGCACCGCGTACCTGCTGTGCGGCGACTGGCACCGTGCCGAAGACCTGGTCCAGACCGCGTTCGTCAAGCTCTACGGGGTCTGGAACCGGATCTCCCGGCACGAGGTGCTCGACAGCTACGTGCGCCAGATCCTGATTCGGACCTTCCTCGACGAGCGCCGCCGCGGCTGGTGGCGGCGTGAGCGGGTGGGTGGCGAGGACGCCGAGCAGGTGGCCCCGCCCGACTCGCCGGAGAGCCGACTGGTGCTGCTCCAGGCGCTGGCCCGGGTGGCACCGCGTCAGCGGGCCGTGCTGGTTCTGCGGTACTGGGAGGACCTGTCGATCGAGGACGTCGCGGCGTTGCTGGAGTGTTCTCCAGGGACGGTGAAGAGCCAGGCGGCACGCGGGCTCGACACCTTGCGCGGCCTCCTGACACCCACCTACAGCGGGATCGAGATGGGGGAGCGATGAACGAGCAGGAGTTGCGCGAGGGGCTGCGCGGCGAGATGGCGGAAACAACCCCGCCACCACCATTGAGTACGACAGCCGCGCTCGGCGCGGCGCGGCGGAACCACTTCCGCCGACGCGCGCTGTGGGCGTCCCTCGGATCGGCGGCTGTCGTGCTGGCGGTCACCGGCTTCGCGGCCGTCGCCACCCCGGAGGGTGACGTCTACCAACCGGCGGGCCACGGGCCTCTGGCCTCTCCGGACACCAAGGAGCCGTGGCCGACCGGTCCGGACGGGCAACCGCAGGAGGACCGGACCGCGCGGGCCGGTGCCAAGTACGAGCAGGGCATCCACCTGCTCAGGGAGGTCGTCTCGGTGGTACCCGCCGGCTTCACCGCGCCGGAGGACCCGCCGGGCCAGTCCGATCCGACGCTGCGGACCCAGCAGGCGCAGTTCGAGGCCGAGGTGGACGGCGTCGACGTCTGGAGCTACCTGACCTCGGTCGCGGTGGCGAAGGGCAAGGGCACCGGGCGAGTGATCGTCGAGGTGCACGACGCCCCCAACCCGCTGCCGACCGAGCCGTGCGACCTGGCCCAGAAGTTCTGGGGCATGCGGGGCGAGTGCCGGGTCGAGACCGTCGGAGCCGCGCGGGTCGGCGTGGTGGTCCGAGCGGGCAGCGACGATCGGCTCGACCAGTGGTCGGCGTACCGGCACCCGGACGGCGTGGTGGTCTTCGTGGCGCAGGGCGTGCGGCTCGACGAGAGCCGGCCGGCGTTGACGAACCTGCCGTTCTCCGTGCCGCAGTTGGCGGCTCTCGCGGTCGACGAACGGTTCCACCTGCAGTGACACGGCGACTCGGCCTCGCCGAGTGGGTCCAGGTGCCGCCACCGTGCGGTCCACCTGGGCCCTGCCGTGTGTCAAAGCCCGCCGCGAACCTCTGTTGCCCCGGCTCCTGGGCGGTGGGGTGGCCTGCCAATCCGGCTCAGCAGTCGAAGACCGACCAGCAGATGTCGTTGCGCAGCCGCTGGTCGTCGAGCACCAGCTCGCGGATCGCCTCCGGAAGTTGCGCACGCTGCCACCGACACTCGAGACGCCCCGCCGCCTCGCTCTCGCCGTCCGGGGCTGCGGCGCGTACGGCCTTGATCGCGTAGGCGGCCGCACCCAGTTCGTGCGCGGCGACGTGTGCGACGGCTCCCGCCTGGCCGGCGGCGTACGCGGCATGTCGTGCCGCCCCGCGCAGGTCTCGTGCCGCGCCCATGGCATGACCTCCCGCCGCGCGGGCCTGCGTCATCGTGACCTCGCCACGGACCCAGGCGCGGGTGTGCTCGATCGCCTGCCGTGGTCGTGGGTCGTCGGGTCGCACCGACTCGAACAGGTGCAGGACGTCCTGATACGCCAAAGCGCCCTCCGACCAGGGCTGGAGGGCGTTGGAGCGGGCGACGAGAATCGAACTCGCGTAGTCAGTTTGGAAGACTGAAGCTCTACCATTGAGCTACGCCCGCGTGCGTCCCGCCGAAACAGGATGCGCCGCTAGCGTACCCAATGCCGATGCCCGACGCGTAACCGCGCCACCGCCCCGCGGCGCCGCCCTACGGACCTTGGCGGCACGCGGGTGGAGCGGAATGGTAATTTTCGGGTGATGTGTCCGGGTGGGGGATGCCCCGGCACCGACTGAGCCGTGGCGACGGCATAGACTGCACGTCGCCACGGGGTGTGGCGCAGCTTGGTAGCGCACTCGCTTTGGGAGCGAGGGGCCGTGGGTTCAAATCCCGCCACCCCGACTGTCGTCCGCGGCCGGGCCGCCCCGGGTGCCGCCCAGTGCGGTCCCCGGGCGATGCCGGAGCGTCAGGCCGGCTCGCCTACACTCGATGGGCTGAATCACGCCCAGACTCAACTGAGATCCGTCAAGGAGTACGCCTGTGAAGAGCACCGTCGAGACTCTGAGCCCGACGCGCGTGCGGCTCGCCATCGAGGTGCCGTTCGTCGAGCTCGAGCCGAGCCTCAAGAAGGCGTACCGGGAGATCGGTTCGCAGGTCCAGGTTCCGGGCTTCCGCCGGGGCAAGGTGCCGACCGCGGTGATCGACCAGCGGGTGGGCCGGGGCACCGTCCTCAACGAGGCGGTCCAGGAGGCCATCCCGGAGAACATCCTCGCCGCGGTGCGCGAGCACGACCTGAAGACGCTGGGGCGCCCGGAGGTCGAGATCACCGAGTTCAACGACGGTGACTCGCTGAACTTCACGGCCGAGGTCGACGTCCGCCCGGAGATCACCATCCCGGACGCGAGCACCATCGAGGTGACCGTCGACGAGCTGCAGATCGACGAGAGCGAGATCGACGAGCAGGTGAAGAACCTGCGGGAGCGTTTCGCGACCCTCAAGACCGTGGAGCGGGCCGCCGCCGAGGGCGACTACGTCCAGATCGACCTCAACGCCACCGTCGACGGCGAGGACGTGCCGGGCGGCCAGGCGAGCAACATCTCCCACGAGGTGGGCAGCAAGCAGCTCCTGCCGGGCCTGGACGAGGCAGTGGTCGGCCTCGCCGCCGGTGACGACACCACCTTCACCACCCAGCTGGTCGGCGGCGACTTCGCCGGTCGGGACGCCGACGTGGCGGTGACCGTGCGCACGGTCAAGGAGAAGGAGCTGCCGGAGCTCAACGACGAGTTCGCCCAGATGGCGAGCGAGTTCGACACCATCGAGGAGCTGCGCGGCGACCTGCGGGCCCGGGTCACCCAGGGCAAGCAGGTCGAGCAGATCTACGCCGCTCGGGACAAGGCCCTGGCCCAGCTCGTCGAGGCCGCCGACATCCCGGCCCCGGAGGGAGTCGTCCGCGAGGAGGTCGAGAGCCGCAAGCAGGCGATGGTCGACCAGCTGGAGCGGATCGGCGCCTCGATGGAGGAGTACCTCGCGGCCGAGGACAAGACCGAGGAGCAGATCGACGCCGAGCTGACCGAGGCGGCGACCGAGGGCGTCAAGGTCCAGCTCCTGCTGGACACGCTGGCCGACGCGGAGGACGTGCAGGTCTCCGACGACGAGTTCGGGCACGAGATCGTGCACCGGGCGCAGCGTGCCGGGATGGCCCCGCAGCAGTACTACGACCAGCTGGTGCGCTCCGGCGCGGCCGCCGCGGTCTTCGGCGACGTGCGGCGCGGCAAGGCGCTCGCGGCCGTCATGGAGAAGATCACGATCAAGGACTCGGCCGGCAACGGGATCACCCTCGACGCGCTGCGCGCCGCCAACGAGGCGGAGCACAACCACGACCACTGATCGTCGGGTGCGGCCGCCGTCCGCCGCTGAGCGGCGCACGGCGGCCGTTTCCCTTCCGGGTACTCCCGGGCAGCAAGCACTGTCGGGTAATCCCGGGCAGCAAGCACTGCCGGGTACGCCCGGAAGCCCGCGCCGCGGGTACGCCCGACACAGCTGCGCTGAGAGCGAACACTGCCCCGACCGGGACTCTGCCGCCCCGCACAGCGGTTAGTGTCGGGAAAGACGGTACGGAGAGCGAAGGGCTGCCATGACCGACATGCACATCCCCAAGAAGTCGCTCCGGGCGATTGACGCGCGCGGTGGCGACTCCATTGGCAACCTCGACGACTCGGTCTACAACCGGTTGCTCAAGGAGCGCATCATCTTCCTGGGCAGTGAGGTGACCGACCAGGTCGCCAACCGCATCTGCGCGCAGCTGCTGCTGCTCGCCGCGGAGGACCCGGACCGCGACATCAACCTGTGGATCAACTCGCCGGGTGGCTCGGTCTACTCCGGCATGGCGATCTACGACACCATGCAGTTCATCGACAACGACGTGTCGACCGTGGCGATGGGCATGGCTGCCTCGATGGGTCAGCTGCTGCTCTGCGCGGGCACCAAGGGCAAGCGGTACGCCCTGCCCCACGCACGGATCATGATGCACCAGCCGTCCGGTGGTCTGGGCGGCACGGCGTCCGACATCGCCATCCAGGCGGAGCAGATGCTCTACACGAAGCGGATGTTCCAGGAGCGGGTCGCGCACCACACCGGCCAGAGCCAGTCGCAGATCGAGGCCGACTCGGACCGGGACCGTTGGTTCACCGCCCAGGAGGCCATGGACTACGGCTTCATCGACAAGGTGATCATCGGGGCCGCACAGGTTCCGGATGGCGCCGGGACCCTGAGCTGAGGAGCTGACGATGACCGATCTGAGCCTGCCACCCCAGTTCGCGGCCGTGCACAACCGCTACGTGCTGCCGTCGTTCGTCGAGCGCACGTCGTACGGGGTCAAGGAGTCGAACCCGTACAACAAGCTCTTCGAGGACCGGATCATCTTCCTCGGCGTCCAGGTGGACGACGCGTCGGCCAACGACGTGATGGCCCAGCTGCTGACGCTCGAGGGCACCGATCCGGACCGCGACATCATCATGTACATCAACTCGCCGGGTGGGTCGTTCACCGCCATGACGGCGATCTACGACACCATGCAGTACGTCCGTCCGGACATCTCGACGGTCTGCCTCGGGCAGGCGGCGAGCGCGGCGGCGGTGCTGCTCTCGGCGGGCACTCCGGGTAAGCGGATGGCCCTGCCGAACTCGCGGATCATCATCCACCAGCCGGCCACCGAGGGCGGCTACGGGCAGGGCTCGGACATCGAGATCCAGGCCCGGGAGATCCTGCGGATGCGTACGCAGCTGGAGGACATGCTGTCCCGCCACTGCAACCGCCCGATCGAGCAGGTTCGCAAGGACATCGACCGTGACAAGATCATGACGGCCGAGGAGTCCAAGGAGTACGGGCTGGTCGACACGATCCTGACCAGTCGCAAGAAGGGTCTGCTGGCGGCCAACGCCGCCCGCTGAGCTGTATCGGGTCAGAGGTTGGCCGGGGCTCCGTTCCCGGCCGACCTCTGACACACCCGTTTTGGGGGTCGGAGAATGCCCCGCCAGCGGGTAACGTCGGGTCCGTACCGCTTCGCCGGCTGAGCCGGCGGCGCGAACTAAGCCGGGCGGCGCGCAACGTCCGCAGGTCAGGGCCGGGTCTCCGGCCGATGAGTGCAGGGAGAACGTAGGTGGCACGGATCGGTGACGGCGGCGACCTACTGAAATGCTCCTTCTGCGGCAAGTCGCAGAAGCAGGTCAAGAAGCTCATCGCGGGCCCAGGGGTCTACATCTGCGACGAGTGCATCGATCTCTGCAACGAGATCATCGAAGAGGAGCTGGCCGAGTCCGGCGAGGTGAAGTGGGAAGAGCTTCCCAAGCCGATGGAGATCTGCCAGTTCCTCGACACCTACGTCGTGGGTCAGGATCAGGCAAAGAAGGCGCTCGCCGTAGCGGTCTACAACCACTACAAGCGGATCCAGGCCGAGGCGGCCGGCGCGCCGGGCTCCGGCAGTGACGCCGTCGAGCTGGCCAAGTCCAACATCCTGCTGCTCGGCCCGACCGGGTGCGGCAAGACCCACCTGGCGCAGACCCTCGCCCGGATGTTGAACGTCCCGTTCGCCATCGCCGACGCCACGGCGCTGACCGAGGCGGGCTACGTCGGCGAGGACGTGGAGAACATCCTCCTCAAGCTGATCCAGGCCGCCGACTACGACATCAAGCGCGCCGAGACCGGCATCATCTACATCGACGAGGTCGACAAGATCGCCCGCAAGTCGGAGAACCCGTCGATCACCCGGGACGTTTCCGGTGAGGGTGTGCAGCAGGCCCTGCTCAAGATGCTCGAGGGCACGGTGGCCAACGTGCCGCCGCAGGGTGGCCGTAAGCACCCACACCAGGAGTTCATCCAGATCGACACCACGAACGTGCTGTTCATCTGTGGTGGCGCGTTCGCTGGCCTCGACCAGATCATCGAGTCCCGCACCGGGCAGGGCGGCACCGGCTTCGGCGCCCGGCTCCGGTCGGTCTCCGATCGGTCGACCGACGACATCTTCAGCCAGGTCATGCCGGAAGACATGCTCAAGTTCGGGCTGATCCCCGAGTTCGTCGGCCGGCTGCCGGTGATCACCAACGTTCGCAGCCTGGACCGTAGCGCCCTCGTTCGAATTCTCACCGAGCCGCGCAACGCCCTGGTCCGGCAGTACCAGCGCCTGTTCGAGCTGGACGGTGTCGAGCTCGAGTTCGACGAGCCGGCGTTGGAAGCCATCGCCGATCAGGCGATGCTGCGGGGCACCGGTGCCCGTGGTCTGCGGGCCATCATCGAGGAGGTCCTGCTCTCCGCGATGTACGAGGTGCCGAGCAACCCCGACGCCGCCCGCGTGCTGATCACCCGCGAGGTTGTCCTGGAGAATGTCAACCCGACGATCGTGCCGCGCGAGTTCACCGGGCGCCGGGCTCGGCGCGACCGCGAAGAGAAGTCCGCCTGATCCTTCCCGCGTCACGCCGGCCGCTCGATCCTGACGCGGCCGGCGTGTTCGTGTTCGGCGGCGCCTGCCCGTGCGACCCGCGCCGGGACTGTGACGCTGTCCGTGAGCGGCCCTCCAGCCGTACCCTCTGCTCATGCGTGTCGCCGTCTGCCAGCTGAACGCCCGGGACGACCGTAAGGCCAATCTGGCGGCCGCGGAGGCCCTACTGGAGCGCGCCGCCGCCGGCGGCGCGGATCTCGCCGTCCTCCCGGAGTACGTCGACTACCTGGGCCCTGCCGCTGGGCTGCCCGAACCGGAGCCGGTCGACGGGGAGGTGGGCAGCTTCTTCGCCGGGGTCGCCCGGCGGCTCGGGATCTGGTTGGTGGCCGGCTCGTTCCACGAGGCCGGCCCGGACCCGGACCACACCTGGAACACGTCGCTGGTCTTCGACCGTTCGGGCAGTCTGGCCGCGAGCTATCGCAAGATCCACCTGTACGACGTGGAGATCCCCGGTCGAGTCTCCTACCGGGAGTCGGCGAGCGTCGCGCCCGGGGTCCAACCGGTGGTGGTCGACGTCGAGGGGCTGCGGGTCGGCCTGTCGATCTGCTACGACCTGCGCTTCCCGGAGCTGTACCGGCTGCTCGCCTCCGACGGCGGCGCGCAGCTGCTGGTGGTTCCGGCCGCGTTCATGATGCACACCGGCCGGGACCACTGGGAGGTCCTGCTGCGGGCCAGGGCCATCGAGAACCAGTGTTACGTGGCGGCGGCCGGTCAGACCGGCGACCACGAGCCGGGTCGTACCTGCTTCGGGCGCAGCATGGTGGTCGACCCGTGGGGGACGGTCATCGGCCAGGTGCCGGACGGTTTGGGGGTCTCCGTCGTCGACCTGGACCTGGACCGGCTCGACACGATCCGCGCCGAGCTGCCCAGCCTGGCCAACCGCCGGCTCTGACCCTCAGCCCTCGAGCAGGACGCCGATCACCGCGAACCCGGCGATGGCCGCTGCGGTGACCAGCAGCGCCGTGGTCATCCGGGACCTGCCCCGTCGGGCCAGTCGTCCCACCGAGAGCACAAGCACGACAAGCACGACCGCACCGATCACCACCTGCCAGAACGGCCCGATGAGGCCGAGCAGCGCCTCCTCGGCGAACACCCTGGCACCGTGCCCGGACTCATCCATGACTGACACTCTGGCACGTCGAAGCGGCCCGCGTCCTCGGCTGAGCCGGGGAGGCAGGGTGCTCGCGTCCTCGACGGCGGCGGGGACCGTTGGGCGCACTTCGTCCGAACCAGTGATGAACCCTGATTTGCCTTCTCCGGACCGTCCGCGTAACTTTCTCTCTGCACGGGGGAGGCCGGACAAACCGGCCGAGAACGGGCGCCAGGCTCGTGGCGGGAACGCCGAGCGAGACTGAGGATCGGGCGGTGCGGAACACTCCGGAAACGGGGTTGCGAACGCGAAGCCGACCGGGTAGAGTTTCGAAGCCGGCAGGAGCCGGGCGGAGAGCCGCGAAGCGGCGATCGGCCGGTCTGCGGCTTCCCACGACAGAAACGAACGTCGGTAACGACGTGCGTCATCGTGGAATCGAACGAGTAACAGTATCCGCAGGTCGGGTGAAGCACGACGAACCGCGAGATATCGGTTTGACACGGCGGAAACGAGCGGGTAACGTAGTAAAAGTGCCTGGCGCTGAAAGCGTCGGGGATGTGGTTCGAAAGCCCC
The DNA here is from genome assembly GCF_040607155.1 of Micromonospora sp. NPDC005324. NCBI lineage: Bacteria > Bacillati > Actinomycetota > Actinomycetes > Micromonosporales > Micromonosporaceae > Micromonospora > Micromonospora sp. NPDC005324. The sequence continues at coordinate 119,059 of NZ_JBEXGE010000024.1, forward strand.
GGTTGGGGTTCCACTGTGGTGGGGCTTCTGGTCGGTGTGTGGTTGTTCTTTGAGAACTCAACAGGGTGCTTGTAAAGCCAG